>JAWPMT010000001.1:300000-600000 GCA_033344775.1 Cytophagales bacterium
TTCAAGATATTATTCGCCATGATCCATCTATCTTCGTTTTCTGGATTGATGTTCTTTGAGTCATCCTCGGACATTTGACTTGTAATTGTTTCAGACATTAGTTTCAATTTCTCATTATCTAACGTATTCAACATTTCTTCAGCTGCCCTTAGCGCATGGTATTGCTCAAATGCTGATAAGGATTGACGAACTGTCTGAATGACAATGTTATGATATTTAGGTTTAGGGTTGGCCTTAATAATTGCTAATGCAATCAACCGTCTTCCACCGTCTTTCTTGTCGAAAAAACTTTCCGGAGTTAAGCCTGTTCCTGAAGCCAATGCAGAAATTTCTGCCATCACCTTACTCATTAAAAAGGTTCGATTCAAACTTGGATCATTGGATATTCTAATCTTGTTGTACTCATCTGCAAGTTTATTCAGTTGCTTTTTGGGACTAACGCTTTTCGAAACTATTTTTAAAAGTTGTTGTTCAAGTTTTCGAATACTTGTCTGGATCTCCTTCTCTCCGTTTTTATGTGAAACACTTTTGGCAGCCATATTGAGACTAACTAAGGCCTCAACTAAGGTGTTTTTTTCAAGTACATTGTCTGCTTTTTTAAAAGCTATCGCCAGATTCAATCTAGACCATAAATAGAACATCAAAAATCCGAGAATTACAAAGTAAATAATTATTGATCCTGTGAAGACCTCAGCTGACCTACTTCCATCCAGACCTGCACCTGTAAACTTTATCAAACCTTCGAATTGAGTTCCAATTTCGTTTAGTTGTGTCAGACCCAGACCTACTAAGATCTTAGTTAACCAATCTGAAATCTGTTCAAGATTTGTGTTTTGCTGGTAGCGTATTTCTTGATCAGTTTCATTCCCACTTTGCATCGTTTTTGGTATTCCGAAAAGAAAGCCAAGAAAACTCCCTGTTGCATATGATGAGATTGATATCACGATAGAGATGGAAATTCTATGAAGATACGTCACTTCTAATTTAAGTGGAAAGAATAAAATACCTAAACCACCAACGATGGTTAGTGCTAATATAATTTCGACAATTAATGTTTTCTCATCATAACTACGCTTGATATAGTCAATTAGCTTTACAATCATTTGGAAATATGCATCATACACAATTATACATAATGAATTGACTGGAATCAATATCATTTTACATAATTTTCACATGGCGGAAGTACTATTCAAAGAGGTGTTTGCATAATTCTAATAATCTAGTCTTAAAATAGTAATTAGTTATCTAAATGAAACTTCTTTCGCTAAATGTTACTACTGGTTTTTAAGATAGTCCTATCAGAGATAGAACTTCTCTAATCACGGAAACAACTAAAAACTTCTCAATTAGTGAGGGTCTTTTCTCTACTTCCTAGAAGTCTTCTAGGCCTATAGTCCTGTCAGGTCAAGCTTCCTCTTTTTCCCTATACCGAAGGCTAAACTCATGAGAGTAAAAAAGTCAGACTCTTCATTTAGAATTGCTTCAAAACCCTTTCCATAAGTAAAATTAAGTCCCACGTCAGGTGTAATGTTGTACGATAAATTGAATGCAAGCCTATATGTACTTTTAATCTCCGTATTTGGGATTGCTCGATATATAAACTCGCCACTTGCGCTTACTTTCTTCTCAACTTGATAATCCAACTTTAATCCGAAATCTATTGATGTTAAATTCATTGTATCTAAAGCCATTTCATTCATAATTGGCTGATCATACACAGTCATAAATCTTATTAAACCAATAAAATTAGTTTTATTTGACTGGTAACCGATATTAGCCCATACTCCAGAGCTATATATCTTCGTATCATTCTCCATTCTATCATACGTCAGGCCCCCTGCAATTTCGCTGTAAAATCCTATTCGATTTAACTCGATATCCTTAAGACTTTTTCTTAAATCCTTTAAGTGTTGACTTTTAATTAGATCAAATAATTCTAGAGATCGACTATTCAGTTTTTGATTCAAAGTTTCCCATTCATTTTCTAGATCTGTACGCTTTTGGGAATCTGTCTCAATAGAAATTTGTTCTGCAACCGCGTCCATTTTTGATTGTATCTCGAGTGATTTCAAATCGTTATTCGAGGCTTCTGTAACAAGTCTATTGACTTCAGTATTATAATTTGCAAGCTTTTTGAAGTAATTATCTTCAATATCGGAATCAATGTTTCCTCTTATCAAGGAAAATTTCATTCCTATACCAATCCTCTGATCAAAGTTGTCTGACGGCAAAGAGTCTGATACTCCCACAGATATTTGCAAAGACTGCAGAATATTGTCCCGTATTCTATCCATTCCACCAGCACTGTATTTTGAATAACTGACATGTTTGGTGTTAAATACCCAAAAAGGATTAACTGTAAGGAAAAAATTATCTGGAATTGAAGTCAAATTCCCTGTAGCATTTTGAATTGCAGTTGTTAAATCAGAGGCGCTACCAGGAGATTCGATATCAGTAGGACTTACCCCCATAAGAATAAAAGCAGGAGATGTAGGCATCTCAGGGAAGTCTAACTCCAAATCTTCTTGTTGACAGAATGCTTGGCAATTCAACAATAAAATGAATTTAATTACGAGCAGCCTTCTCATTAAAAAATATTTAAATCAGTAAAAATATCAAAGATGTCTCCTGCTTCAGAAGCAGTTGTATTTACTGTTCTCTTTGTCATGTTACCATCATGTTCTATTCGATGTTCAACCCGAATATCATCAGTATTTTCATTTTTATCCTGAACACTTGTATGAATCCGGACCTTTCTTTTTTTTAGGGTTTTGCCATGGATTGAATAGGAAAAATCTCCTTTTTCCTGAGAAAGAAACTCTCCATCAAGGTAGATACTTGTAGTTGATGGTTGAGCATAGACTTGAATTGTTATTGTAATTTCTTCAGTATCAATAATAATTAATTTGTTATCAAACAGTGCGGGCATTAGGAATTTGGTTTTAGGTCATCAATAAATCTAAGTTGTAACGGATATTTCCAATAAACAATACCCATTTTTGGGTATTTTCAGAAGACGGAATAATTATTTCAAGAACATATTATGTTATTCTAATAATATTAATCCTGTTGAAAATACTTAACTATGATTTTTTGATTACTTATAGTTATTACAATAGAAAATACTCTTCATCTTTTTTGCCCAAGCTATGTTAACATAATGCAAACATTATATAACAAAACAGGCTTTGTTGCTGCCTGAACGGCGTATTCTTCGATCTGTTTGTTACATAATGATATTATGTTAACTAGCAGAGCTGGACAACTTTAGGTCTACATCTGATCTTGGCAATTCGGTTACGACACTCCGAAGCTTGTTATATAATTCGACATTATTTTTTAAATAGCCGCTGCGCCATCGCTGGCAGCTAGTCCACCGATCGCTTGATGGCACAGCGACTATTAAATGATTCTAGCTGTTCCAGATATTATCTCTACATCTTTGGATGAATCTACAGCGATCCTGTGGCCTTGCTGGCTTACCCGCGCCTCCCAGACCTCTGCGACAATAAATGTCTCGTCCTAAAATAAGTTTACAGGTTTTACATATAGTCCTATCAATAATTTACAATTTTCGATAGTCCTGAATAAGGTTTACAGTTCGTCTTTTTTTCCAAATGTTTTCAACGTTTATCGAAGGGTTTTCATGAACCTGGTTCGGAGTTAGATTCCCCAGGCTCATATGTGGTCTTTCATCATTGTATACTTCTATGACTCGATCTAGTAGCTGCTTAGCCACATGAAGCGTATTGACTTCATAGCCATCCAGATATTCATTCTTAATAATTCCATTTACTCTTTCAGCGATCGCATTCTCCAAAGGATCTCCATTTTCAGTCATAGATATGATAATTCCGTGCTTCTTAAGCAGAGAAACATAGACACTTGAACAGTATTGAATACCTCGATCTGAATGATGGATCAATCGGCCTATTGGACCCTTAGTGTTTTCAAGAGCCATTTTCAAAGCATGAAGCGTTTCTATTGATTCCAATATCTCAGCAACTTGATATCCTACGATCTTTCTTGAGTATGCATCAGTGATCAGACTGATATACAAATACCCAGCATCGGTCTTCCAGTAAGTAATATCACTCACCCAAAGTTGATTAGACGCTCTAGGTATAAAGCCTCTGATATGGTTTGGATACTTACGTAGCCAATGGAAAGATTGAGTCGTATAGACTCGCCGCTTTCTTCGCTTAACTAGCAGATTATGAGTAGCTAAGACGTTAAATAGTGCATCTCTACCCATTTTGATCTGATGCTCTAGCATGAACGGCTCCAGTAATTCGTAGAGCTTCCCACCACCCATTCGACGATGAACTTGACGGATTCTAAGAACTTCTCTAATGATCAATTCTTCCTCAAATGAAGTCGTCTCTTGTTGCCAGTAGTACTGGTAATAGGATTGCCTGGTCACACCAAATAATTGACACAATCGTCCCAGGGAAACACGAGTATGTCTTTCTTTTAATGAACTGATTATTTGGTATCGGACTTTTTTCTAATAGGTATTTTGAAGGTCTTCTCAGCTAACTCGATCATCGATCTATAGCCTTCTTCTCTCAGCTTTGAATCTTCCAGTTGTTTTTCCAACTGTTTAATTCTAGCCAGTATTTCAGTCTTGTCAAAATCTTCCGAACCACCCATAGCAGCATAATTGATCGGTTGACTAAAGATAGGCCTTCTTCTAGGTTCATCATCGATGTAACCGTACATTCTCATCCATGCAAGTAAAGCTCCATGCTCCTCTGGTTTACCAGTGTATTTATACCAAATCTCTTGTTTAGTATAGCCTCCTGCCAAGTACTCTTGTATGATTTTGTGCCGTTCAGCGACTCCTATGTCCGCTCCATTCCTGGTTTTTCTAATCTTGTTTTCATCCATTTCGGTTTATCACAATTGTGTAAACCTATTTCAGGACAAGACAATCGCTGATGGCACAGCGACTATTTTTTGATTCTCTGTGCTCCAGATATTATCTATACACCTTTCAATTATTCTACAGCGATCCTGTGGCCTTGCTGTCTCTCGCCACTCAGCCCTGTCCTTACCCGCTGTTCGGCTTAGGCCGAATTTGGGACCTACAAAAGATCAGGCAGTTGTTCGTGTCAATGGTCTGTTGTTCAAATCTTAAATCCCGAATTCTACTTCGAAATTCTGATGTTCTATTTTTCAATAGCTATATCATCGATCAAGAATTCTTTAAATACGCGATTCTCAGACGTTAGGATTTTTGATCATTTTTAAGGCCTCATCATTGGCTTAGACTTTCAATGAATTTAGCAGGCTTTCTATGAGTTTGGTACTATAAGTTTTTGTGATTCCTGGATTCTATTAGTTTTCTGAAATTCCAATAGTTACTTAGTTGTCTTATATAATGTTATACCTACATGGCCTTGTGCCGGCCAGGCAAATACTTTTGGCATTGCCCCAAAAGTATTCAAAAACGCTAGCCAAAATCAAGCTTCCACACACAGGCTAACACACCCCCGCGATTTTGGCTGGCCAACGCTCGGGGTACTTCTAAAATTATTTATTAAACGACAATTATATATTTACATCACTCGCTTGAATAGTCTGTCAAATTGTTATGTATGGAATGATTGGCTTCACAGGCTCTGATTTTTTCTTCAATAATGTCAAGTTGCTCTGGTGAAAATTTGTGTCTTTGATAAAGTGAATTCTTTATTTTCTCCATCCTGTTTCTTATCATTTGATCCGGGGCAAGTTTGTATCCCCAAATATTGTAGGAAAAGTTTACGATGAATACTATCGTAAGTCCATAAATCCACGTAAACGGTTCAACTAAATCCCATGTATAAACATTGATAAGAATTATCCAAGAACTGATTGCAAGAAGATTTAATACGAAATAAATAACCGAGTATTTCGATGCTTTTCTAATCGCCAACCTATCAAGTTCAACTTTCAGTCCCTTCAATAGGCTTTGTTCTAGTTTCAATGCTGAGATTTCACTAATTAGACTATTAAGATTCGTTCTATTTAGTATGGTTTGAAGATTTAAAATCTTATCTGAAAGATCATCATCTCTTTCATATTTTAAGTCTCCTAGTTCCATGGAAATTTTATCATATAAAGATTTATTTTCAGATTGAATTTTAGTCAGCAGTGATTCAAGTTCATTTGAAATAACCTCTTTTTCAAAATCAGCTACCAGCTTTTCTGACTCATTGATAAAGGTCTTATTCCTTTTTTCCCTATTTATTATTTGACCTATCGCAGATGACTCGAAACCCTTCTCTTCGTAATAGCTAACCAGTTCATTCTTCAAATGAATTGCAAGTAATTCCTTAATAGTATCTCTTCTATTCATTTATTTAGGCTGATTTCGTACTACCAGTAATCCTACTCAGAATTGATTGTATTTCTTCGTTATTTGGAAGATTACCAAAACCTTCTAAAAGCGGTTTGATTTCTATCATTTCAAATGCTCCATCTGGAAGAAATTCCTCCACGCCCATTTGTTCTAATCGTAATAGATGCTCAAGACTTGATGTTACTGAGGTATTGGGAATAGGAACTCTTTCTGTAAACTGGATATTTCGATAAGTTTTGTTGATTCTATGAAGTTCATTTCTAATAACAGTTAAATACTCTCTCCTATTTTCGCCATAGACTTTAATGGAAATGGATCTATCTGCAATATCAGATCGAATCAATGCAGTTGACGCAAATGTTTTGCTAGATATACACAATCCTAAGCGCCAACATAATTTATCTTTTATCTCTTCATAGAACGCGATTATCATTCTGTGAATTACGGAATTAGGTAAAAATTCATACTTAACCAAAAGGCTAATAGAGTTTTCCTGTTCAATTTCTAGCGCAGGTTCCTGCATTGTTAATTGGGAGGGAATCATGATTAACTCTTTATTAATCATTAAAGCAATCTCAAAATCATTAAGAATTCGAATAAGAAATTGATTTACGAGAGTCTCTTCTCCTTTTAAAATTTCAGGTATCTGAGACACTCTTATTACACCGTTATGACTATATACTTCTCTCGAAAGAATAATGTCATAAATCTTTTGTGTCAACCAAATAGGGTTTAATACAATGATTGGGTGTAAACTAATACTCTTGGAATAAATAACTACTCCTAAATCATGCAAAAAGGAAAGAAGTGCGTATTGCTCCGATGAAGAGAATAGAGCATGTTTTTTACATATTTCCTGATAACTATAGATGTTTGTATAGTTATCATATTCCGCAAGAGATTCGATTTCCATTTTAACAAAACTCCATTTTCGAGGCAGAGATAAGTCTTTAGATGGAGATTGTTCGTAGAGTTCAATTATCTTTTCTCGTAATTGAGAAATTCCTTCACCAGTTAGGCAAGAAGTTCGTATGAAAGTTGAAATATTTTTATACTTAGATTGAAGATATCTCCGATTCACCTCAAATGAAGAATATAAATCCACTTTATTCAAGACCACAATGATTGGAGAATCTCCTCCATAAAATTGGATGAGATTTAGCCAGTGTTCTGAATCTTCTTCCTTTCTTCCATCTAGCACTAAAATGTATATACTCCGTTGACTTAAAAATAACTCATGCGTCGAATGCATAATTTCCTGACCCCCAAAATCCCAAACTTTCAAGTTGACACCTTGATCTGCATCTGTCTTATCAATAACCCAATTGTTTCTGGTTATACCATGGGTAGCAAATCCATTCGGATCAAATGGTTGATCCATTAGCCTTTTAAGTATAGACGTTTTACCACTAGCCTCACTTCCCAATAAGATTAACTTAATTGCGGAGTTTAAATTATCGGTTTCAACACCGGATTCATCGAGCGTCTTAAAAAACGCGTTTATTGCGTTTAGTCCAAAGTTAGCTATTTCAATTGGTGGAAACTGGATTTTATTTTCTTCACAATTCAACGTTTTTAACATACTTAGATTCTTCAGTGGCTCTAAGTTGCGAATTCTATTATTTCGAAGATTGAGCGATTTTAAGTTGTGTAAAAACGCTAATGGCCCAATATTTTCTACTTCATTTTGACTCAAGTTTAATTTCGTCAACTTAGTTAGGTTCTTCAAAGATTGAATATCACTTATTTTATTGACCGAAACATCAAGACTTTGAAGGTCTACTAATTCTGAGATCGCGTTTAAATTCTCTACTAGATTACCATTGATATTTAACTCTACAAGATTTGAAAATTTTGATAATAGCGTTAAATCAGTAATGCGATTTTGGCTTAAATCAATGCTCTTTAAAAACGGTAATTCTACTAGCTCTTCAGGAATTTGTGAGATAGAAAGGCCCGAGAGATCTATTTTGCCTGATTTCTCAAGTCTTTCTTTATTAATAAGGTTGGTTAAAAAAGTATCTTCATGCTTCATTATTCTTCTCGTTTTGGGAAGTAGGAAACTTTTGCAAACTCAGTTGAATGTAACTTATATAATCAATTGTACAATACCCATAGAATAAAATCACTTCTAATGTAATCTTATTTTTCAGTATCCAGCTTAAGGTTTGAACATATTTCTTTTAACACAACGCATGGATCTACATCAATGGCTAAGGCAACCAAGTACAATTCATCTACTCTCAGCTTTGTGTTTGGGTTATTTGATAGTTCACTTAGTCTTGTTTTACTTATTCCAGTCTTTCTTGATACATCTGATCGATTAACAGATTTTTTAGATAGAAAGAGGCCTAGTTCAGTCATAATTATCCGGTTTCTGGACAATAAAATTAGTTAAGCAGGAAATCTATTCCGATTTTCTGAACACACACTTTGATGATTGTCTTATAATATGTATTATTGTTCCGTATTTCGGAAAATTATATCAGAAATTCTGACACAATATCTAAAGTTATGCTAATAGAAAAAATAGAAACCTCCCTCCTAACTGAAGAAATGATCCATGATTGCGACGCCTTCTTTCAGTACATAGTTATCAAAAGACTTTCAAGAGGATTGAGAAATCAGATGATATTTTACCTTCTAAACCAGGAGGTTCCATTCCCTGATCATAAAGAGTTTCTGGAAGATTTGAGACACACCTTTGATTTCCTTGATCGCATTTCTGATCAGCATTTACAAATCGATCTAGTGGATTAAATTCAGTCAGTAAACCAATCTTCAATAGTCGGAATATCGTCGATTTGGTCCCTTGGATTCAAGTATGAGTACGATGGAGTATGAATTTCTCTCAAATATTTTAATAGTTCGTTAGGGATAAAGTCATGTAATAACTGATTTATATCATGAGAAAATTGCCCGTTCTTTTCGACATGACTATCAATATCCAACTCGATTCTCCGGTCTTCACCTGGAGATTTTTCTTGCATATTTAGTACTCTATTGACAAGAGCATATTTTATTGCACTCGTACTATCAGCTTGATTAGCATTAAGATAGTAAGCAGCCCCTTCGTTAAGCATATAAAACCTTATTTCTGGGTTTATCTCTACGAAACTCTCTTCTCCTAGTTTTTGGTTCTTGTGATCCACATTACTAACAAGTTCCCACCAACTATCTCGCATCATTCTAAGCTTTTTCCGCTTTTCTGGATTTCCTAGAAATAGATCATTACAATCTTCACAAAGGGAAATTAGATTGTCAGATGATTTCAATCCATACCCTTCAAGGTCGAAAACAAAGGTTGTATCCAACTTACATACACAACACCGAAATGCTGATTTAATCAAACATTCATTTCTATGAAGCCCCTTCAATTTGATTTGTATTTGTCATAATTATTTTGAATTCCCCCTTCGTATATCTCTACCCCAAGAGGGACGATATTTGTTTGTGGTCGAATTAGTCGGAAATCCCCAACTGGCATCCTCATTTCTTTGAGGTATCTGGAAAGAAATTTTCCAATAAAGTGAAATTGTAATTCAAACATATCGTGATCAAACTCGCCTTCACCTGTTCGATGACCTTCGATTTCTTAATGTAAAATCCTATCATAAAATGGTTTTTGAACTTGTGCATGTTGGATCAATTCGAATATTTGAGAGGCCGCTTCC
This sequence comes from Cytophagales bacterium, assembly GCA_033344775.1. Taxonomy (NCBI): domain Bacteria; kingdom Pseudomonadati; phylum Bacteroidota; class Cytophagia; order Cytophagales; species Cytophagales bacterium. The sequence continues at coordinate 310,021 of JAWPMT010000001.1, forward strand.
GTGAAAAATTCATTTTCATAAACAACATGATACAATCTAGCCACTTTATCTTTCATTAAATTTCTGTGAGAAGGGTCTAATGAAATCCCCTCAAAATAGACAAGATCACCAGTCCCGTATGCAAGCTCACTCTTTGCTTTTATCAATGTCCACCAATGATTTCTTAATGCTCTTAGTTTCTTTCTTTTCCTTGGATTCCCACCAAATAGATCATGACAACTCGAACAAAGAGGTGCGGCATTGTCAAGTCCATCCGATCCATTTTCTGATTGAGGAATAATATGGTGAACTTCTGCAGCTAGGTCCTTACATATGCAACATCTGAATGCGAAGAATTCTAAAGCTTCCTTCTTCGTGATTTCTTTAAAAGCCATTTTAAAATGTGAGGATCATACTGACAATTACTTCAAATCTCTGCTTAATCATGTGTTAGTAAATTACTATGGATCATAACTGTTATATCTTAGAACGGTTATATTCTTCTCGGAAATTAGACATGCTCATTATCAAAAAAAAAAATGTGAATAATAATCCAAATCACAACGAAAAGCATAACGGTTGGCTTCCTTTCTAGGGATTCAACAATCTGTTTACCCCACAGGTAAGAAGCTCCCAGCGATAACATATAAATAGTTATATACACAAATAGACCCTTGATTATACTTCCATAAGCGTAGAAACTATTTCTAATTGAAATAATAAACAACTGCGGAATAATTGGAACAAAAATTTGAATCACTAAGGCAGCCATTTGTATTCTTAGTACTATACCATCCAAAATTGAATCAGCGTATTCATATTTTAACTTAGCAAGTTCCAAGCTGCCCAAACCTATAAGAGCAACCATTAGCCAGAAAGTAACTTTTCGTAGATTTTTAACTTCAATCTTTCTCCTAAGGTATTGTACGGATTTATAGAGAAATTGAATCAAAGTAGCAATAACGGCTAATCTTGCCAGATATTGATCTATTAATTCAATTATCAATTCCATTTTCAGACAAATAGTTTGAGTTTTCAAATCACTGAATGACCGATTATTCAGCCTTGCTATCTTCTATTTGATCTATGTCTTTCATGATTTGCTTAAATTCTTTTCTATAATTACGTAAAACCTCATTTTTATAAAAAGGATGTTTCTCGACATCTTCAATGGATTTTTCGAATAAATCAATAGCATTTTCTCTATGTTCCAGAAGACTATGATTATTTATTGAATCCTTCATCGATTTATTCTTACTTTTCAGTTTTTCTCGAAGCTGCTTTACCATTTCATGTAATTCTTCCATATTAGTATGTTTTTGATTATGATTAAGTTATTTGGAATTTAATACTTTTCTACTTCATTCAAAACTTTAATAATGCTGGTGCACTGTTTTGAAGGCTTCCCTGACTTTATTGTCCTCCCCTAGTTCGCTTGGCCTTTTGGACAAAAAATTAAGGCCTTCACGAACTACCTAAGCTATTTAACATAACGCAAACATTATATAACAAAACAGGCTATTATGCTGCCTGAACGGCGTATTCTTCGATCTGTTTGTTACATAATGATATTATGTTAACCGCCCGGCGGCCCGGCAGCAAAGCTGGACGACTTTAGGGCTACATCTGATCCTGGCAATTCGGTCACGACTCTCGGAAGCTTGTTATATAATTCGACATTATCTCAGGCAAGTTATCGATTGGGAGCTACTTTAAAAGTTCCCGTGCCTAACTTCTGTGATATTTTCATCAAATCGCTTGACAACTAAGCGCTCCATTTTGTATCATTACTTCAACATTTATATAACCAAATTAGACCCTTTTATTATGGCAAATTCTCGAAGCTTTGGCGGTGTTTCCGCGGCTACTTGGGATTGTGTGAAATCCACTAGCAAAAGTCAACATGGTACTGTTTATGCTCCGGATGGCGCGTCTGAAGGGACCGCTACAACCGACACAGTGGTTGGCACCATCGTACTCCATTTCGAATATGATGGCCCTAAAGACACGGTAACCTATACCATTAAAAGCAAGCCCTTCCTTGTGTCGCCTTCTCAAATTTGGGATGGGATTCAGGATACGATCGATGGTTGCAACTAGCCAAATAAGATTATCGATATGGTGTCAGGCGTTACTATAGTATGCGCCTGGCCTTTTAATACTATACCATCCATATTTTCTTTATCCCCCCTTGAATGGCTTTCTTGTCTCTTGTTATACGAATAATCTAACTCATCTGATTCGATACCAACTTGTGGTATAACCCTTCTTCATTCTCGATAAGGTCCTGATGCTCTCCGTATTGAACTACTTCACCTTTGTCCAGGACGACAAGTTTGTCAGCTTGTGCAATCGTTGAATATCGATGGGCAATGATGATCGTGGTACGTCCTTCCATCAATTTGTTCAATGCATCCTGCACCAATAGTTCACTTTCTGAGTCCAGTGCGCTAGTAGCTTCATCTAGTATGAGTATCCTCGGATCTTTGATCAATGCCCTGGCAATGGCAATCCGTTGTTTTTGTCCCCCTGAAAGCTGAACACCTTTTTCACCAACTGGTGTGTTGTACCCACCAGGGAAATTTAAGATGAAATCATGTGCATTGGCTTGTGTGGCAGCGTGCTGGATTTTGTCCATTGCATCGAGTGGGTTACTGAGCGCGAATCCAATGTTTTCAGCGATGGTCCCAGTGAAAAGAACGGGTTCTTGTTCAACAATGGAAATTGCATCTCTGATAGAGCCGTAATCAAGTGTCGCTGAATCAATACCATCGAATCTGATACACCCTCGTTTAGGCTCATAGAAGCCGAGCAGGAGATTTGCAACAGTTGTTTTCCCAGCACCGGAAGGTCCCACTAACGCGACTTTCTCTCCTGTTTTGATCTTCAGGTCAAATGAGTGCAGTACTTCTTTTTCCTTTCGGCCAGGATAAGTGAAACTAACCTGATTGAATTCCACATTGCCTTGAAGGCGAACTGAGGCCAGTCCCTTCTGGTAAGTCTGTACTGCAGAAACTCTTTCTAACAGTTCAAATACACGTTCCGTCGCACCGTACGAACGCATCCATTCACCCCAGAGGCTACTGATGGCATTGACTGACATAGATACCATCCCCGCATATAAGATAAAGCTGGTCAGTTCACCAATGGTCAGGTGATCCCCTGTGATGAGAACACCTCCCACCAATACGGTAATGAGTAAAGTACTGAATGAAGTAAAGGTGCTCAATCCCTGAAGAGTGGACATCAACCGAACATTTTCTATGGATTGCCTCAATACCGAACTCGCCGAAGCGCCGTAGTTCTCCTCAGCCTTTTTTGTTTGATTAAATGCCTGAATGATCCGGACATTTGAAAAGCTCTCCTGGGCGATGTGTACACTCCCTGAAATATGATCCTGCAGGGCCATAGATTTGGATCTCACCTTCTTTCCTAGCCATTTGGTCAATATTAACGTGATCGGAAGTGTAATGAGTACTAGCACACTTAACAAAGGAGAAAGGATAAATATCATCACCAGGCCGCCAATTCCTACGATCAGTGACCGGATCATGATGGCAAGATTCATACTTAATGCATCTTTCAATAAATCGATATCAACCGTCAATCTACTGGTCAGTTCCCCCGTCTGTGTGGTATCAAAAAAACCAATTTCTTGTCTGACTATGCTACTAAATAGCCGTTCACGCAGTGCCTTCACGATCATTGCACCCGTAGTTTCAAACAAATAGAATCGTAGTGCCGTGGTGGCACAATAAATGATGAACGTGAAAAAAACAACAATTGCAGGGACGATTAACCAGTCAGAGGATGCGTTTTCAGAAACATTATCGATGAAGTAAGAGATGGCCTTTGGAAACGATAATTGAATGATGGCCGCTATCAACATCATGACAAACCCTAGAAAGATCCTTCCCAGGAATGGCTTCACAAGTTTCAACCGCTGCATGTTGGTGGATTTCGCTGATTTCATTAGTTACTCGGACTTAGTTGCTCCATGAAATTACTCCAGTTCTCATCGCCGATAAACCCTTCTGCCTGCAGGATATTCTCCGCATCTATGAACAGGTAATAAGGTGATGTCCCTTGTGGGTTAAGGAAATCATAGGTCGTTTGATCAGTGGTCACAGTCACATCAAAGAGTGCTTTATCCTCCAGAAATGTTTTCATCCGTCCTTTCGATTCCAGGGTAAGGATCCTTAGCATCACTCCTTGTTCAACAGCTCGATCGAGTGAGTTTTGTATCTCGGGCAATTTGGTTTTGCACTTACTACATTTGGAAGCCAGGAATACAAAGACCTTGGCATAAGCAGCATATTGGCTCAGGTCTACAGTGCTCTTATCGAACCGCCCCTCCAGCGGAAAGTTTGGGATTAAAGTCCCTGCTTCCAGGTTTTGTGGTGTTGGTTTAGATATAGGAAGTAAACGAATTGCGCGAATGATCCGAAAGTTTAGCCACAGATTGAAAGCAACCACCACGGTAAGGAATCCCAATATCAGGATCAATATGGAATCATCGAGCATCATATCAATTGGGATCTCGTGAAATCGTGTGAATGTTTTTCAAATTGGTAATGACCAAAAACGCAATGAAGGCCATTCCTAATAATATCAATTGTATTGGTGTTTCCAATAAGATAGTTTCATGGGCGATCACATAAAAACCGCAGGCAAGAATGAGCACTACATTTCGAATAATGTCCAGATAAGAAATGTATTCGTCATCCTGACCAAAGCAATTACATCGGACTAACCGATCCTGGATCACTGTGATTGATATCAGAATGGTAAAACCTGTGAATAAAATCAATGCACACAGCATAGCCAGAGGTGTAAACTGGTTATTCATGAAAATTACCATAGCCAGCAATCCTTCTAACATAATGATTAAGGTTGTCAAAGCGGTGGTCCACTGAGCAGGAACCTTGAAAGATTGGCTAAGATTTTCTTTGAACTGTCCGAATGTGCGGCCCTTACCAATAGCAGAAAATAGCAAGACCATAAAAATGAAAAGCCTGCTGAACTCCGTGAGATAAATCTTCATCTCCATGTTATAGCTTGATTTCTTCCCAAACAGGTGCAATTCTGTCAACGTGCCTTTGTCTCAAATAAGCTACTTTCGATGTGGCCAGCAATACATCAATTCGGGGGTCATCAGGTGTCTTTCGTACCCCTCCTCCCATTACTCGATTCAACTCCTTCGCTATTTTCCAGGCCAGGTTTTCAATGGAAACTTCACGTTTAATTTTCAAACCTAATTGATGTAATTCTTCTCTTGTGATGGCATAGCTATGCGAATGATACTCGTACAGCAATTGGTTGATGATGTCCGACTTTTGATCAGGTGTTGCTTCTGGCAATTGAAATGAAAGCAACTCGGAAGCTATTTGTTGTAGTTCCAGTCCTGAACGATACAGCGATGTAAGTGTGGTGGGGAATATGCTACTGGCCACAGAAGCCAATAATTGCATTCGGGTCTCCTCCTGCTCAATATCGAGTTGAAACCATTCCCGGCCCATTTCATTGAATAACCTGATGTTCTCGCTATCCAGTACATCCACTCCTACACCTTCGCCAACTGCATTCATTCGTGGGTCTATGGGAGAAAAGCCTGCCAGGTCTCCTGCAATTAGCTCATGACCTGAAAGAGACAGCACCGTAAAGGACGACTGACAATGGTATGGTACGATAAAACACAGCTTTTCGGCAAATTGATGCAGTAATAACGCGATTCTTCTGGTAGCATTGATCTCTCCTCCCCGACCATATAGGACCACATCCAGACGCTCAGTTTTACCAACATCCAGTAGGATTTCATATAAGTTGGGCAGTATCTCAGCATCCAGCATTGACGCGGCCAACACCATTACCTTACTCCCCCTTTCTAGTTCAATTTGTTTTAGCTCCTTAAGGCGTAGTTCATTCATTTTGATCAAGGCTTGCCATTCATCAGACATTCAGCCAGGGCATTCATCATCTTAAGTTCTGGCACAAGCTGTTCTACAAACCAAAACTGACCCGCCGGATTATTTTCTAAAAAGACATATTCACCTTCTGGGGTGACGATGATGTCCATAGCACCATATTGTAGATTATAACTATGAACATAATCACGACATCTTGTCTCTATGTCATCTGGTAGATGAAATGCCTCATAAAGAATATCAGCGCTGTAATCCCTGAAATCAACTTTGGTCTGCTCACTGTCTTGAGAATTGATTTTAGCAGCAAAAACATGATTACCGATAACCGTCACCCTTAGTTCAAATTGCTTTTCAATATAGGCTTGAAAGTAACAAGGGATCTCACGTACAGATTCAATGTTTTCGTAGTGGTCATCTGTAAGAATGGTGGTTTGCAACCCCTGAGTGACTACCTGATCATCAACCGCTACTTCCTCCATGGCCAATGATGGTGTGGACTGAGATTTCAACACCACATCCCTATTGACCATTTCCTGAAATTGGGGCACAGATTCTGGTCGATTAGTAATCAGTGATTCCGGAATATTAAACCCCATCTTAGCCGCACGAATCGTTTGCTCGCCTTTCCAAAGTGCAGAACGAACTGCCAATGGATGATTCATCCAAAAACAATCGACAGAATACAATATGCCATTAAGCACATGTTTCGTTTCTTGATTTGCATAAGCTTTTTCCTGAGCGGAGTAATCGTTCTCACTTAAAAAGGAAAAATCACTGGCCTTTCTGGTCCAGATAGATTTGATCTGATGTGTATCCAGCTCTCTGCCAGAAGGCAAATGAGTAATCACTGCCATCCATGAGTCTTGCCTGGTTTCAAACGTCAGTTCAAAATCCCTGGGGAATTCATTGAGGTTGATTCGGAATGGTGAAACACCTTTTTTTTCGAGCCTGGAAACGAGGATGTCAGCATGCAGATCTGAACTATTGGTTATGATTAGGATATTGTCGTTCAAAATGATCTATGATTCAAAAAAAGAACCTCGGGTAGTTCCGAGGTTCCATAAAAAATCTAAAGTTTAGCACCAAGCGCCACTATCAGTGCCTGGGTGATAACCGTTACATTTTGGTTCTGCGCCCCATGGAGTCGGATACATTGAGCATCCGGCCATAGCTACGCCTTCACGTACTTTTACTTGCTTTTTAGAATCAGCAGCTTTAGCTACTTTGAACGTGAATGATTTTACTTCTTTCATAAGTAATTCAGTTAGATTATAAGATTGATTCAGACAGTAATCTATCAATATTTTTTTAATTCAAGCCATGCTTCAATTTAAAAATGTCAGCCCGCTTACATCCGCATATTTTTTCCAGAGGATAACACAATAAATGGTCGGAAGGCTTCTTGCAAACAGCTCTTTTACTAACTGTAAACCGGGATCAACAAAGACGGACCGTCATTAATCATAGTTAGCCAAAACGCACTCTGAATTGAGATATAAGATGATTTTTATGGGTATTGCACTAATCCTAAAAAGAACTCGACCTTAGCGCCTTAGGGGCTTCCCATTCAGGATTCAATTCCAATATTTGATCCAATAGATGTTTGGCCGATTCTTCTTTTCCAGACCGAATCGACCATTTTGCCTTTAAGAAAATTGCATCAACGTAGTTTGGATTTATCTTAAGTGACCTATCCAAATAGTAGTTGGCCAAAGGTCCCAGCCTTCTGGACTTATAGCATAGTGCAAGCCGGTAATACTTTTGATAACGGAATAAAAACAGTCCCCCTGGAACGTAAGACTTGCCACCGATCAAATGCAGTTTGGTCCTAACCTTATTGTAGTGTCTGATCGCCTTACCAGGTTGACCAAATCTTTCGTGCAGGTCTCCTAGTAAATAGTGAGTTTGTGATTGATGGGATTGTAACTCCAAACTTTTATTGAGCATCTCCTCAGCCAGCGCATATTCACCTGCTTGTCCAAGTAAAACCCCCGCATTGTTATAAGCTGCAATCCGGATCTCCTGTTCTGTTCCCTGAACTGTAATCGACTGAAACAAATGAAGCGCTTCCTTGTTTTGTTCAAAAAACCATAGGGTCTTGGCCTTTTGATAGGTAAGCCATGCATCATTCGGCTGAACTTCCAAACCTTGATCCAATAGGCTGAGATAATATGTCTGCTTGCGGATAAGGAATGCCTTGGTATGAAGGTCAATGTGATGAAAAATGATAGGCTTATCCAGGTAGGCAAACTTTGAACCGGCCCTCTGAATGGATGGTCCCACCACTTCATGCACGTGGTATTCAAATGAGATGTTTGGGTCGTTTCTAAATAAACGTACAATGCCGACCGGTACGGTTGTTTGCTTACCAGTTTCCGGATTGATGAAATGGTCGTATCGAGAAAGCACCACCCCTCCCACGTCAGCTTTGACTTTAGATACCTTTTTTAATAGGGTTTGTCCTTCTTTCAAAGATTCGTCCGCATCCAAAAACAGGATCCAGGGCTCACGTGCTTTTTGAATGGCGATGTTTCGTGCATAGGCAAAATCATCGATCCAATCTATTTTTATGATCGTGGCGTCATGTCGCTCAGCAATAGATATTGTTGCATCAGTCGACCCACTATCCACCACAATGATCTCACTTGCAATACCTTTAACTGAAGAGAGGCATCTATCTAAATGCCTCTCTTCATTTTTTGTAATAACGCAACAACTGACCACTAAGAATGATAGAATGCCGCAGCTTCTTCAGTGTTGTCGCTGTTGGCTTTCGTACCTTCTGCATCTCCGCCAAAAAGGCCAGCTACAGAAGCTATCAGGTAAAAAATATATGCCATGTCTTTTTTGTTTAAAGGTAGCAAAATCAAAGAAAAGGCAATTCCAGTGATTTAGTCATTGGCTCAATCTCCATTTCGCCAATAACTCCTTTTTACAGCACCAATTCATGCGTATTCACCGAACCTGTGAAATGCAGTCGAATGGGCAGCAAAAAGGGTTCATTTTCTCCTGGTACATGCTTCATCACCAAAATGCCCTTACTCACGCCAAGTACCAAATACGGCGCTCGATAGGCAATTCCACAAGGCCTGGGAAGAGATATTGATTTTACTGCTAAATCTCCACCCATAGCGGAAATCAGTATGAGCTTATGATGAGAATTGGAAGTCACTAGCAGGGTTTGACCTTTTTCCGATAACTAGGCAGCAATTTCAGTACTTGACTTATTCACAAGGGCTTGATTACTGCTATTGGTTGATCGTAAAAAACAGGATCTCCATGTTCCACTAAAAACCCCAAAAAAGTACCCGTGCATTCAGACTCAATTTCATTTGTTGTCCTCATTGCACCCAGATAACAGTAGCAATCTCCATAAATTATCCCAACTCCTGATCTGATGTGGTTCAATTCAACGTTGGTTTCGAACGGTAATACTTCCGTTGTACCAGAGGAATAATAACTCTCACCACTTGAAATAATCAATTGACGATCTATCGAAAAACTACCGATCATTGGAGCTAGACCTTAAATTGAAATTTTCTGTTTTACTAAAATCATCACTTTGCATAAGGAAGTCAAAACCGGGATTAAAGTATTTTTCAAGTGACGGATAGACATTCACTCCAATTGATCATTTGGAAATCGATAACCTGACATCTAGAGGTATCTAGTGTTCACCGATTGTGCGAACTTTTCTAATGAATTAATAAGTCAAGTATATTATCGTTCAAATAATGATTAGGAAATCTAACTTCAACTCCCTTGTAGAAACCCTGAAGTTTTTCATTATTTTGTTGTTTGACCCCTTTTCCGTACGGTTATGTTCTTAATACTTCCAACTGTCATTTTTCTTGCTTGAATTCGTTGCATTGGGTGCCGGTTCAAAAATCTGATTATTTACGATAGCTTTTCTTTTACCCACCGATAAGCCTTTATCACCAGGCCCTTAACTTCAGGAAAAACAAAACCTGATCCAAGAAGGCCTATGATTTCTTCAATATTTGCGTCACCAAAGTGGATATAAAGCGCACTGGTTATTCCTGTAGCCAATAGACTGAATATGCGCTCAATATCTCTTCTTAGTGCATCTAATGACTTGATCTTCTTGTGTACCTTTTTATAAGAACGAACCAGGAAATCATAGACCTGATCATCAAACTGACCACCTGGATTTGAGATATAAACAGTAAGATCCCCATCCGCAAATAACTGAATCTTAACGGCCAAGTCTTCTTTGGGGTGTTTCTCATAAATAGAGAACTCCCCATCCGTGATCAGTTTTCGAAGTATCCCGAAGTAGGCGAACCGATGTTTATTGAACAGATTATCCAGGTTTGAAATATTTAAAGACCTGACCAACCAGTGTAGTCACTGTACTTACCAGCTCTTTCCAGTAGCTCAGTGAAAGACTGGTGTGCTGTTCATGTATCTTCAACAGCATTTCCTGTTGATCCATTTTCGTGAACGCTGTTGAAATTCGGGAAGTCACATCACCATCAATTCCAAAACGGGTTTGCATCATTACTTTTTCGGCATTCATGTCGTACATGCGCCGAAACTTCGCTTTTACCCTGGGGTTAATGTTGCGAAAATCGTAATCGGTGGTGCGATGCTCAGCGAAATTCATTTTATAGAGTTCCTTCGCCTTATCTCCTTTTTTCAAAGGTTGCACCTCTACTTCGGACTGCTTCAAATAATTCAAAAACCGATTGATCCTTAGAAGAATTGAATAATCGTGTTCATCGATATGATATTCTTGATCCGAAGAAATCAGCTCAATGGTAAGATCCAGATTAACGTCTAATTGCCTGAAACTCGTCGGATCTTGGTACTTAAGATCAGGATCCAATGAATGTTTGTTGATGATCTTGTGCAGCCTGACTTTGTATCGATCCAACAATCTAGTAACCAGGTCTTCAAACTCCGGAGATATCTCCGCAGTGATTGAATCCTTTAGAATGGTGTTGATCTCAAGATGTGTGAGGTCATCAAAAATGTCTCCCAGCCAAGTATTCTTCTGGTCCTGGGATAACTTTCCCCCCGCCATTATTCCTTAGGTGTATTGTCCGATCCTAAACTTTCAACTACACTTACAATGCTTTTCAACGCTTCCATGTTGGCTTTAACAATTGCACTACCCTTCTCCACTTGAGTCTCGTGAAACTTGATCAAGTCAGGATACTTTTGATAAAAACCAGGTGCGATGGTATTTGTGATATCCCCATCAATCAAATTAATGCTACTCGTCATTCCCTCTATATCCGTACCTGGAGTAGTCGCTATTTTTCCATCCGCTCCCACGTCCAATGTAGCCATGACTGTGTCAATTTGAAGGATGGTCGCATCGGCGATTTTGTCGCCAATTTTGGTTAAGATTTCTTCTAATTTGCTCATATTGTTTATGCTTGATTGGTATTTTACGTTAATTCAGTGATGAACTGGATTAGGCGATGAATATCCACATTTTTTTTTGTTTTACCACAATCCTTTTTCGATAAGATTTTTCGGACTGTCAGGCGAGTAATATCAATTGAAAATAAAAAAGGGGACTTATGTCCCCTTACAAAATTTTAGGCGTTACCTCCTACCTGAGTTACCCAGGAACAAGTTGTGCCACCTTTCATTGATTGAGATTGTTTTTTAGTTAGCTTTTTCATTTTTCTTAGAATTTTAATGATCTCAGGTAATTTAACTTAACTCAAACCACTATGCTATAACTTATTAAAATATCTTCTTGATCACTAGTTACAGCCAAGAGGCTCAATTCAGCTAATGTGGCATTAACTTCGCATTCAGCCTGTCCGTATTAATCCAAACATTGTCCGACTCCATCTTTTCTTTTATCCATTTCATTGCAACATCAGGAATTAGCATCACCTTTTTCTTGATATTCCTATTGCTGAAAAAGAAAGATAACCAACAGGTTAACCTTCTTCTGGCAAGTATCCTGTTTTGCTTCTTATGTCTTTTTCTCGCTTATGCTACTTTGACCGCTGAAGTAACTACACTTTCCATACCCGTCATGGCATTTGCGCTTACCACACCTTTTGCACTTGGGCCGCTCCTTAACTTTTATGTAGATAATATCTACCGACAGCAAAAGCCAGTCAGGCGATCATTTCTGTTGCATTTGCTGCCTTTCTTTTTATCCATTTTGCTGTTTTCAGTGCCCATCACAACGATCAATTGGATGAACGATCAGGTGACGCTTGAAAACTTTCCTAGTTACGCCATTTTTATTCCTGTTTTAGGCATTTTATCCGTCATTGGATACCTGCGATTACTCTATCAGAAACTGAAACGGTACCGATCAGAAGTAAAAGACAACTATGCCTCACTGGAAACGAAAGACCTTGCCTGGCTACAGCTTTGGTTAAGGGGCATCATGATCTTTATCCTATTGGACATTACCCTAAGCCTGTTATCCATCATGGCGGAGGAATTGAATCAATTGATCTTCCTCAATATCACTTACTTATTCGGATTGGTCGTCTACATTGGTTATTCTGGCATTCAACAAACACCTGTGTTCATCTCAGTGTCCGGCCCGATCACATCGGAAACAAAGAAAAAGATCACCACCCCATATCAACCTGGCGCTGCTAAAAGTCCATTGGAACAACAACTCATTAATTTGTTTGAAGAGGAAAAGATCTATCTCAATGACAGCCTTTCATTAAATGATGTGGCTTCCGCACTGGAAGCATCTCCCAAGAAAATCACAGAATTGCTAAATGCGGAGATGAACACCAATTTTTATGCGCTTGTCAATCAATTCCGGGTAGAAGATTTCAAACGAAAGCTTGCTTCTTCAGAGGTACATCACAAAACATTCCTCGGTCTCGCATACGAGTCTGGTTTCAAATCCAAAGCCACCTTCAACAGAGCGTTCAAAGAAATTACCGGGATGACGCCAAAAGCTTATCAATCCGAACTGAGATAGTAAGGCAATCGCATTCAAGGTTTCCATATGATTGTCTTGAAGTAATTAAAACTATGCTCTTCTAATCCCCCCACAAGACCCCCTTAAAAGTGAGAATAGCGGTGTTTCAATTACTTCAGAATAAAATGCGTTTGTCGAGCTTTTAATAAGTCTCACTGACGCCAGTGAGTCGTTTGGGTGATGAAGGAAGCTTTGGTTTGCCTGAAAATTAAAGCAATTGTCACCTATGTTTTCATTCATGGCCGATACAGGCAAAACCGATTGGTGGAGGTTCGCCCTCACGTTTGTAATCGTAATCACCGGATATCTTGTAGGACAAATTCCCTTGCTCGCTGCACTTTATGCGAGAAAAGAAGCGCTCAGCATGTCCGAAGCAGATTTTGAAAGGCACTTCAACAATACAAACCTGGCTGCTTTCGAAATGGACCCTAATGTGTTGTTGATCTTGATGATGCTCCCCTTTGTGATCGGGTTCTTGTTGATCATTATGTCGATCAAATATATTCACCAACGAGAGATCAAAAGCCTATTCACCGGAAAGGAAGCTTTCGATTGGAAAAAATGCTTTTTTGGTTTCAGCATCTGGACGCTTTTGTCTGTACCTGCTATCTGGATCATGATCCCTGCCGATAACCTGACCTATCAATTAGAGTGGAGTAAATTTCTTCCGCTGTTGGCACTGGCGCTATTATTGGTTCCTATTCAGACCACCATGGAAGAGACTTTTTTTCGTGGCTATCTATTCCAGTCCTTGACAAGGGTCTTCAACAGTCCGATGTGGCCTTTTCTGATCATTGGGATTGGCTTTGCTTTGCTTCATGCATTCAATCCGGAATTTAGCGAAGGGTTTACCCGAATCATCTGGGCCTATCTCCTATTGAGTTTCTTTTTCGGTATCCTGCCTTTGTTAGATAATGGCCTGGAACTACCTATAGGCTTACATGCCGCCAACAATTTGGTCGTAGTGCTGTTCATAACCGCGGAAGGTGGTGCCTTTAGTACACCCGCTATTTTCAGCACTGACCTCCCAACACTGGTAGATGTTCTTCCCATTTTACTCCCTACAATGATCATCGTAACTTTCATGATACTCATGTTTCGCTACCAGTGGAGTTTCAAGGGTGTGTTTTCTCGGAGGCTAAATAAGTTCTAGGAGACCTCCCATAGTCCAACTGCTCAATCGAGATTGCCGAAGGCACATGATTTGACGACCTTATTTAACTCAAGTGAATCAACTGATTTAAATCATTGCTAGTTTCCCTGATACCATTTAGGTTGGCGGGATGAAGAAACTATTGGTGTTAACTGGGGGAGGTGACTGCCCGGGATTAAATGCGGTAATTCGTGGTATTGTAAAACGATCCATGCGAGAAAGTGATTGGAAGGTCTATGGAAGTATTGAGGCTTATCATGGTATGCTACGTGACCCACAGGAAATTGTCGAACTGGATAATCAGCGTGTTGCGGGTATTCATGTCAAAGGTGGTACCATCATTAAAACAACAACCAAAGGAGATCCATTTAATTATCCAAAGTTGCAACCTGATGGTAGTTGGAAGAATGAAGACCGCTCCGATGAATTGGTACAAATGATCAAGGATCAGGGATTTGATGCAGTCATTAGTATCGGAGGTGATGGGAGTCAGCGTATTTCGCGGAAGCTTTATGAGAAAGGACTTCCTGTCATTGGTGTCCCAAAAACCATCGACAATGACCTTTCAGCCACAGACTTTACTTTTGGTTTCCAAACAGCAGTCGAAGTAGCGACCAATGCCGTAGATAAGCTGGTGACTACAGCTGAAAGCCACCACCGAGTCCTCATACTGGAAGTGATGGGTCGGGACGCGGGCTGGATCGCCTTGCATGCCGCCATTGCAGGGGGAGTCGAAGTTTGTCTGATCCCTGAGATCCCTTATGACATCAATAAGGTAGTCGATCGAATCAATGAGCGCTATCACGATGGTCGAGGCTTTGCTAACATCATAATTGCTGAAGGCGCCAAACCAAAGGACGGAATAGTATTACAACGTGAAAGTGATGAAATTGGGTATCAGATGAAAAGACTTGGAGGTGTCGCCTATCAATTAAGTCACCAAATGAAAGAGGCTGGCTGTGAAGCAGATATCCGAGAAATGGTCCTGGGGCACTTGCAGCGTGGTGGTACTCCCCTCGCTTTCGACAGAATACTTTCTACCGCTTTTGGGGTCAAAGCGTTTGAAATGGTACTAGATGGGGATTTCGGAAACATGGTCGTCTATAAAAACAATGACTACCAATCTGTTTCCTTACTCGAAGCAACCTCAGCATACAATCAAGTCGATGTAGCACATACATACTTGCTGAATGTAGCCAAAGGGGTCGGAATAAGTTTAGGTGAGTGACAGCAATAAAACAAGAGCCCATTCGGGCTCTTGTAAAAACTCAACAACTATCGGAAATCAATTCTTTCGTACATCCTCTGCAGGATCTATGACTGCATTGGCTGGCTGGATCATTCTGGATTCATCAAAGCCTTCGTCAATTCGAAAATCATATATCACATGATCACCATACTGTGCCGACAGATCTGCTGCATGGGTGGTAAACAACATGGCAAATTTCAACCCATTCACCTCGCCGATATAGTTGTTCTTTCGTAGCACAGGACCGAACACTTCCTGGTCTTTGGGGGCACCAACCACATCCAAAAGTGGTCCGTAACCTATTGTATATTCATAACCTACCAACAGGTAGGACTGGGAATCAATGTAGAGCGTGTAAGTGTCCTTCGCGGATTTACCTAAAGTCGGAGCTTTCTTAAAACTCATCTTGACTTTGTGAACTTCATTATCAAAGGCTGGGTGCTTGATCAATTCGGTTTCACCTAGGATCACGTGATCATCCTGGGTCAACCATGGCAAATTGAGGTAATAGAAAAAGACAGAGTGTTGATGGCTGGGCGGATTGCCAACTCGCCAATCTTCAGACCATACTTTTTTTCCATCATAAGAGAGTTTGGAACCAACAACAGGCCAGTCCTGATATGTTCTTCGGTTTTGCATATCAACCGTCTGGTCATTGATCCAAAATCGAAGCACCCCCAGCGACTCACTGTGCATGGTTGTCATAAAGGACAATGTTTTTAAGGCCTTCCATTTTTCATAGCCACCA
Source organism: Cytophagales bacterium (assembly GCA_033344775.1). Taxonomy (NCBI): domain Bacteria; kingdom Pseudomonadati; phylum Bacteroidota; class Cytophagia; order Cytophagales; species Cytophagales bacterium. The sequence goes on from JAWPMT010000001.1 coordinate 326,017, forward strand.
TGGGCTTCAATCATTTTTTGAATGACTTCCTTTGTTTCAATGGAAGCATATTTTGGTCCACGCTCATCAGCCATCGTAATCAAGGCGATCATCAAGGAAAAAAGACTAAGTGTAATTCGTTTCATGTCAGTAAGATTTGCTTTTCAGTGCCAAACGGCCATCTGCATGTTGTGTCTTGATTTGTGCAGTAAATGGCATGTTTTGCAGCGGATGACCGATAATCAGTCAAATTCGCCCATCAGTAAGCCCTATATTAGCTTCCATGAATTGGAGATGGAACTTCCGTGAAGTGCCGATACACCCCCGTCACCTGGTCGCTTTGGTCTTGCTTATTGCTTTGTCCTATTGGGCGCAGAGTGGGTTTAGTATTGACAAGAATCACCTGCTGTTCTTTATATCCAATTACAGCATCTGGCTATTGCTGCTGCCGTCGGTTTATGAACTCAGCAAACTTCTTCAACGTCCGGTAGACGTCCGCTCCCTGCTTTTCCCTGCAATCACTTTGATCCTGACCCATTGGGTCTCCTCCAATATCATGCTGTATGCCCTTCGATATTTGTTCGGGCTGTCCGCGATTCCAGAATGGCAGGAGGTCCTGTCATTTCTGTTGCCTTCATTGGCGAGTCGACTGATTGACCTGAGTCTATTTGCCGGATTGTTATCCTGGCTTCATCAGCAACGAACACTATCCAGACAAAAGGTATTGATGGCAGAAAGTCAGGCACTTCTGGATCGTAGTAAGTTGCAATCGCTAAAGAATCAACTCAATCCGCATTTTCTCTTCAATGCCTTGCATTCCGTGAATACCCTGATTGGTATTGATCCGGATCGGGCGAGCGAGATGATCATCAAGGTCAGTCAGCTATTGCGATCAGTATTGACCATCAACGAACGCGAAGAGCATACCTTAAAGGAAGAAATAGATTTCGTAAGACAATACCTGGATATTGAGTCAGAACGTTTCAAAGATCGGCTTTCTATTGAAATGGAATTGGATGAACAGTCTCTGTATACCGTTATCCCAGCTATGACGCTGCAACCGCTGGTGGAGAATGCGTTCAAACATGGCATTTCCGGGGTGCCTGGTCCAACTAGTTTATACATTCAGGTTAAACAAGAAGAAACAATCCTTAAACTACTGGTTTCCAATGATATACCAGCCAGCTATAAAGAAACAGAACAGTCGGGAATTGGGTTGACCAATCTTGAAGATCGATTAAAAGCTTATTATAAAGGCAAAGCCCAATTGGATACCAAAATCCAGGATCACCAATTCCAGGCAAAAATCACTATTGCTCGATGATCAGAACCGTATTGATAGCGGATGACGAGCCTAATGCTCGTGAGTACCTTACTCGACTCATTTCCAAACGGGACGATCTAAAGCTGCTTGGTGCCATGAAAAATGGTCAGGAAGTACTCAACTTTTGCCAAACGATGATGCCAGATATCCTGATCCTTGACATAGAGATGCCTGGGGTAAATGGTCTAGAAGTCGCCAGAATGCTGACACGCAAGTCCATCAAGACGACCATCATCTTCTCCACTGCTTTTGACCAATACGCCATCGATGCATTCAATGTTGCTGCCATTGGTTACTTATTGAAGCCGTATGGTCAACAACAACTCAATCAGGTCATCGATCGCAGCCTGGCCCAATTAATGACTCAAGATCGTGCTGAATTCAGCAAGAAGATCCAGTCCGTATGGGAACAATTGGAGCGTAAACCGAATGATCATTTGCAAGCCATTGAGATCAAGGAAAAAGGACTGATCCGAACCATACCGGCAGAGGAACTGATCCAACTAGAAGCTGATTCAGAATATGTAAAACTTCATACCCATCAATCTGTATTTCTACATCGGACCGCACTTAGTTTACTAGAAAAACAGTTACCTCCATATTTTCGCAGGGTCCATCGAAGCTTTATCATTAACACTAACCACATGACCTCTTATAAGTATCTAGGTGAAAACCGCTTTGAATTTACAATGACCAATAAAATGAAAGTAACCAGTAGCCGTTCCTATCGAGAAGCCATCAATCAATGGTTGACAAAATAGCACTACCAAATCAGCCGGACGCTAAGGTTCGGTGTGATACCGATCAGCCTTCGGTCAATTCTTGAAATCACAACCTGGTCTGTGTTTTCGTCGGAAATATCTACTGAAAATAGCCGACTATACAGGTTTTCTCTGTTTAGCACATTGAGTACTGAAAAACCTACTTCTCCTTTGAAAGGTAGCTTGTTGTTTTGAGCAAACTTATACCAAAGCGATAGATCAATGCGTTCATAATCTTTGAGACGTCTGCTATTAACCGACTGGTATTCAATTTCATAATAGGATTCATCATCCTCTTCTTCTACAAATACCGCCCGTAGTGGTTCAGTATACGGCAACCCCGATTTACGCGTGTAGCCCATCGAGAATTCCCAATCTTGCCACTGGAAGGTCTGACTCAATTGAAATTGATGTCGCAAGTTTATCCCTGACGTAAAATTGACCTCTTCCTCGTCATCGATCTCTACCGAAACTTCGGAATCCTGAAATGAATAGCTCAGCCAGGCCTTGTAATATTTCCACCTTCGTTTGACCATCAAGTCGAGGCCAGTGATCCTTTCAGACCCCAAAACCAGTGGATCACCATCCTGATCGTTCACAGCTGGGCCAAAATTTCGACTAATAGGTGCATCCACATCTTTCGTGAACAAGTCCAGGTCGAACAGCCAGTTGCCCTTGTCCATTAGAAAGCCCAACACCCACTGATCATTGCGAATGATCGGCACGTCCGCATCTTCACTCGCTATGACCCAGTTTTGCTCAATGGTATTGGAAAAGACAAAATCTACTTCCTGCAATGAGGTGATGTACTGATGATAGAATCCCCAGCTCGACTTGATTAACCAGTCGTCATTGATGGCATAATTGAGCCGTACATGCCGATCTAATTTGCTACCTGGAACCGTGCTTGTCCAATTTTGTCTAACACCGGCACCCAACTGTAATCCGTTATCGAGTTTGCCAAAATAATCCAGAAACAAACCCTGAGTAAATCCAGTAGCTGTATTTCTTTCAAAATAATCTTCTTCGATAGACAATTGCTCGTCAATAACTAAGGCAGCATTGACCCGATTGAATTGATACCCTGCTTTCAGATAATGCTGACCTACTGGATTATAATTGAGCGTGAATCGGCTTTCCCAATTTTCAAGACCGTTGGATCGTGTCTCTCTATTGTTCACCGGTTCCAGTCCCGCTTCTTCTTCCTCTTCTTCTTCCTCACCTTCATTAGGCTCTTCACGCTGCAGCCCATAATCCATGTGATAATCAGTGATCGATGTACTGAACACTGATGAAAACCGATCATGCCAACGTCGGGTCCAGGTCAGGTTAGCACCTCTGCTATTGACATTATGTACCTGACTGGCCTCACGCTCGCCTTCTTCAGATTCTGAGAAATAATCAAGCTGGCTTTGAGAATAAAGTGCACTGAACGATAGTTCTTCCTTACTCGATAATTCATAATCAATGATCAAGTTTAAGTCGCTGAAAATCAATTTACTATTGTACTCAAACTGATCTTCAGTAATATCTTGTTGAATGTCTTCCGTTTGGGAACCTTCAAAGATCTTATTGCTCAAAGAATTGAAAGTAAACGTAGCTAACAGGTCATTGTAGGATCTTCTTCCCGCCAGCGTCACATGCATATCACCATCCAATAAAGGGACATTGGTATAGAAATCAGCATGAGTCAAATTCAAGCTGGTCTCTCCTATCCAATCACCGCTTCCTTGCCTGGAATCAAGCAACAATAGACCAGCAGTAGAACCTCCATAATTCAACGGAATATGGTTTTTGTAAACCTCCATTTGTCCAACCACTGAAGGAATAAAAGAAGAGATATTCCCGAAATAATGGGCCGCCTGATACACTGGGATGTTATTCCAGTAGATCAATGAATTGTTGCTGGCACTGCCTCTGATATTGATACCAGAAGCTGATTCATCTGCCGAACCCACACCCGCCAGTATTTGTGCTGATAAGAGCACATCTCTTTCGGAAAGCCCCGGCAAAATTTCCATTTCCTGCACATCGATCGCGATAGAGGAAGCACGATCATCCGTGGTTACGCCCTTATTGAGGTATTCCCTGATCACGACGCCATCCAACTCACGAACGTCTTTTTCCAACTGAATGTTCAATGTTTGCGTGGGATCCACTGCTCCCAGGTCAATGACTTGAGCCTCATACCCGACGAAAGAGAATTCCAATTGCGTCGATTCGGGGTTTTCAATGGTCACATCAAATCCTCCGAACAAATCTCCAATGAATCCCTGCGTCGTTCCTACTACTCTGGCAGTTGCAAAAGGCAGTTCCTCTCCTGATTCTACATCGTTGATTTGAATGTCCAGGGAAATTGATTGCGTTTTTATGATCGAATAGAATCCTTTTTCAACCTCTTCGTAATTGAATTGTCTTGTAACTAGTAAGGTGTGCAGGAATTCATCAATGGGTTGTTCATTCGCATCCACAGAAACATGAACCAACGCCACATCATTATCGGCATAAGAAAAATACAATTCATATTTCGTCTCAAGATCCGCGAATACCTGAGTTAACGGAACATTTTCTGCCTGGTAAGTAATGGCTTGTCCGTACGTAAAATCAAGTAAGGCAAATAAGAGTAATCCTAAAAAGAGTTTCCTCATTTATTGCGACCGATGATGGTCAATTTCCGCTTACTAGCTTCAAAGGAATAGGAAATATTTAACGGTTCCAAAACCAGCTTTAGTGCGATCTCAGGATTCATTGGATAAGTTCCGGTGAATTTCAAGGTATCCAAAGACGGATCCTGATTGAGCACCTCCATATTAAAGGTTCTTTCCAGTGATGAAAGTACTTCTTTAAAGGTGACTTTTCGCAGGCGGATGACACCTCGCATCCATCCTGGTGTTGCGGTGGCTCCTACAAGCTCTTGATCTATGACCTCTCCATCCTGTAATACGACGCCATATCCTGGGCGCAGCTCCTGGCTAAAATCTCCGGAGGCTACAGCTACCTTTCCTGTATAGCAAATCACACGAAATTTATCTTCAAACAAGTCGACATTGAAGGTAGTACCAAGTACGGTCACTGTTCCTTCGGGTGTTGCAACCCTGAATTCATTTCCTTTTTCCACTTCAAAAAAAGCTTCTCCTTGTTCAAGGGTTACTTCTCTAGACCACATCCAGTCCAATTTATTATAACTCAGGACGGAGCCCGAATTCAATCGCACTTTTGATCCATCGGGTAAAGTGGCCAATTGATGCTGTCCGTAAGGCGCACGGATGGTTTTTGTACCAGCCAGCAGAAAAAAAGCACCGATCAATATCACAACGGAGGCAGCCACAGACCACCTTAAGGTCGGGCTGAGCCAGATTTGTTTAGCTTGCTTTCCTTCGGCATTGCGACTTTTCAATTTGGACCACTCTGCTTCTACATCGTATGTAGGTGCTTTCAGCCCCTCCGAAGCTTTTTTAAGGGAAACAAAATATCGACCATCTTCTGTCGCTTCAAAAGTAGCTTTCTCTTCTGGTGTGACTTCATCAGCCATCCATCTGGCAAGAAAAGTTTCATCTTGTGTCCAGTCTTTGTTTTCCATTTCCCTTTTGTTACCGCCTTTTATTGGTACGATTTACTGATACATACTTGAACGTTCATCTTACCCTACCCCTGATCAGATTTTTTCACAAACTTCACGCAATTTCAATAAGGCTTTGTGCATACGTTTCTCGATGGCCTTAACGCTTACTTCAAGCAGTTCAGCAATTTCCACGTAAGTTTTCCCATCGATCCGATTCATCAAAAACACTTCACGCTGGCCATCTGGTAATTGCTCAATGGCAGATTGTAACTTCAAGTTGAGTTCCTGATACTCCAGTTCAAAATCTGGTCCTTTCTCTTCTTCTCTGGAAGCTGTCTGTAATCCCATGTACCGGGCATGAACCTTCTCTTTCTCTACTTTTTTCAACATCTGATTCTGACCTACCTTAAATAAGTAAGCTTTGGCTAGCACCTCCGTCACGCTTTTACAATTCTTCCATAAGGTGACAAATGCTTCTTGTACTGCGTCTTCTGCCGCTTCCTGATCACGAAACTTGTAGAGCAGGAAATTTCTAAGTACAGGTGACAAGTTTCTGAACAGTCTTTCATAGACTGCCTCATGGCATACATCTCCAGATCCAACAGCTTCCAAATCGTCGTGTTTTTTCAAGGTTCGAGCGAAATTAAAAAAAGATGAGGTTTTCACAGACTCTGGAACAAATTGTCAACCTGACGGTAGATTATTTTTTGTAAGGATGTTCCTAAAAAGCCCTCAATCGCATTAATAACCGGTTTTTCAGTGATTTATTTAATTTTTTCAAGAATTTCTTTCACTATGGGTAGGGTAACTCCCCTTGAACAGACTTCATGTCCAAAGTCCTGCAAATATGAAGTCGAACAAAAGTTTAAAATTGACTGGTATTTTACTTGTTCTGGTTCCCCTGATTTTGGTGGCGCTTCGGGTAAGTAAACAAGAGAACGGCACACTAGGTGTGCAACATAAGTATCATGTCAACTATGAATTCAGTTTCAATCAAGGTGATTTCTATACGATCAAATCGTATTTGCCTTCAAACAACATACGACAGAAGGTCGCAATACATAAGCACCAGGGAGCAAACCTGGGGTTGATTTTTGAAGAAGGTGAAAATCAGCGTATTGAGTGGAAAGGCCACACAGATCATGACTCGACCATCTCATTCCACTTTGAATATGAGGGAAGGCCACTTTCCTATCAAATCCAGCCAGACATACCATATGTATATCGCATAGGCGGAGGAGCGCTTTCTTACACTCGCCCTACGGACTTGATTCAATCGGATCATCCAAAAATTGTAGCACTTGCACAAGACCTGGCCCTGGGCAATACAGCGCTAGTAGATGTCATCAAATCCTTCTATGAATTCGTATATGAGATCCCATCCACCTCAAGTAGTGAGCTTACCGATGCGTTGATGGCGCTGGAGAACAGAGAAGCTTCGTGCAATGGAAAAAGTCGACTGTTCGTGGCTTTGTGTAGAAGCATGCGCATACCTTCACGTGTCGCAGGGGGATTAATTCTGGAAGAAACCAGCAAGAAAACCTCACATCTTTGGGCTGAAGTCCTGGTAGGTGACGAATGGGTCCCTTTTGATGCCCTGAATGGACACTTTGCTTTCCTACCCGGGCACTACATGGAACTATACAAAGGAGACAACTTCCTGATCACTAGAAATAAGCAGCTTGATTTTGATTACCTCTATCACATCAAAAAAGAGCGCGTTAATGATTACCCGGAATTAGCAGCGATCAACATTTGGGAACTGGCAGATGAAGCAGACATACCTGTCAAAATGTTCCAGATGATCCTGCTTCTTCCTGTGGGTGCTTTTCTGGTCGCAATATTCAAAAACATTATTGGCTTGAAGACCTACGGCGTTTTTCTACCAGTGCTTATCGCCATGTCCTGGTTGGAAATGGGATTATTGGCCGGCATGGCCCTACTTACTACCCTCATTGCCGTAGTTGGTACCGTCAATCATCCGTTGGAACGTTGGGGCATTCAATTCAATTCAAAGATCTCGGCCATGCTCATGGCAGTGGTTATCGCTGCGCTGATTACGGTCAAGGTACTTCACATGACCGGTTGGTTAGCAGCCTCAGCGCCCTTGTTCTTCCCGATCATTATTCTGACTATCACCAGTGAGCGTGTCGCACGCAAGATTGAAGAAGAAGGATTTAAAGCATCGATAGAACTCTACGGGACCACCCTGTTGGTCGCAACGCTGATCTATTTCGTACTAACCAGCCCATCTATCCAGAATTTGCTCCTCACCTTCCCTGAGTTGATCATCTCAATCGCAGGATTCAATTTATTCCTGGGAAAATGGATCGGTTTGCGCCTGTTAGAATACCGCAGATTCCATCCCATGACCCAACATTAATTCTCTCACCAGAACACTGTACAAGATGAACTTTTTGAAATCGATCCGAACAATCCAGGAAAATCTAATAGGTATGAACGAACGAAACCTGGGGCTCATTTATCCCCATAACGATCGTAAAGATTACAAATACGCCGACGACAAGTACCTGGCAAAGTCGATCCTGGAGAAAAACGGACTCCCCTGCCCAAAAACCTATGCGGTTGTCAATTCCATTGGTCAGATTGAAAAATCCTGGAATTCCGTCAGGCATCATAGGGAGTTAGTGATCAAGCCAGCTAAGGGAGCCGGAGGAAAAGGAATCATGATCCTGACCCGCAGCAACGATACATGGATAAGTCAGGGCAAAGTCATCACTGATGAAGAGATATTCTTTCACGTGGCCAATGTCATCTTTGGCATCTATTCATTTGGAGACAGTGATGTTGCCTTGATCGAAGAGTTCATACGGCCACATAAGCTTTTTTTGAAAATATACCCAAACGGCGTTCCTGATATTCGGATCATCTTATTGAAGGGCGTTCCGCTCATGGCCATGCTACGAATGCCGACCAAAGAGTCCGGTGGCAAAGCGAATCTGCATCAGGGGGGGCTGGGAATTGGTGTAGACATGGAATCAGGAAAGCTGTTAGATGCCTTTGATGGCCAAAAATACCTTAATGTGCATCCGGATACAGGTCATTCCATCACCGGACAAACTCTCCCTCATTGGCAAGAACTCATTGTCATGTCGATTGAGGCCAGTAAGTACTTCCCGCTGGAATATCTGGGAGTAGATCTCGTCATCGATGCGGAAAAAGGCCCCATGATCATGGAACTCAACGTGCGTCCGGGACTTGCCATTCAATTGGCCAATCGCAAAGGACTCAAAGCTGTCATTACTGAAAACAAAAAAGCATTCGACCAATGAACAAATCATATAAAAAATCAAAAATCGCTTATCTGTTCTTTCTGGGATTCATGCTTGGCATCGCCGCGTATGACCAATTCAAGCCAAGACAAGAACATGTTCAAATCGTACTCGAGAACAAGCCTCAGGCCTTGTATTCCACAGAATTAATCGCAAAATCGAATTAACCGTATCATGCACAAATCACTCACCTTGATCCTGGCATTGCTTATTTCAACGCCTATCATCGCACAAATCAATCATTCACATTCACATCAGGTCGCTCTTGGTGGTGGGCAGGAATGGAACGCCTTTTTACGACCCAGCACATTTTCTCAAGATGGAGAATTTCTGAATAAGGAAGAGCTATGGGACCATGGCACGTTTCAATCCTTGTCCTTCAACAATTCTTTTCGATGGGAAAAAGACCAGCATAGATTCAAATTGAAACTCAATGGTTCGCTGGGCATATTCCAAACTGAGGAAAATGCCAATCGGCACAGCTATACCATCGGTGGGTCTTATCGGGTCAAGTATGCTCCAAAGAAGTATTTTGAGTTTTCGCCGGAGTATTTAAGGAAGAAAAGAGAAGGCATCAACGGAGATCAGGCGATATTGGCCACACCATTCTCTTTCCAGCAATTCCGTGCTCCAGTGTCTTTCGACTTTTATTTGGGCGAAGGCGCCTGGGTAAAGACGGAAGTCGGTTACCTCATCAAGAGTTATGACCGCCCAGACGAGCAAGTACTCCGTTATCAGGCTCCATTCCTTGGTGTTGCTTTGAGCAAAAAATGGACAATTGGGGAGCATACAACTAAGCTTACGCTTCATTCAGTTAGTCAAAGGAGGAATTATACTGACATTGATCGAATCACCGAACAAATAGATCCTGAAGATGAAGAGGATGATTTCTTGGAAGAGGATGAAGAATTTGAGGAGGAAGACGAATTCCGTGAAAGTGAGCGCAACTGGTCCTATTACTTTAACAATCTTACTTACTCCTTAAAAACTGCCGATAAGAAGGTCCGAGCGGAAATTGGCATCTACAGCACTTTGCGTAAAGATGCTCGCAATGTCAGTGATTACCTGGAAATCGGACCTGGCATCAATGCTACATTGAAAACTGGAAAATGGGAGCTATCACCCAGCGTTCGTTACAGTATCCGAAAATACAGCCGACTAGCACCGGGAAATGGAAACAATCTGCTGCTTCAATATAAGTACCTGAGGGTCCGATTCAAATCCAATTACCGATTAACTAATAATGTATCATTCTTTGGCCGGTACATTTTGACAAATAGAGATTCAAATAATCCCACCCGAGACAGCAATGCATTTAGGGAGTATTTCTATGCACAGGGAGAATTAGGAGTTCGATGGAAATTGTGAGTGTGTTTTAGTGTTCATTCGGAGTTAAAGCTCCGGTATTTAGTGGGGTCCGGACATTACCGCACTACGGTAAGTCTGGACCATTTTTTTTGCTATCAAGACACTATTCCAGCACAGACATCTTCAGCTTGTGGAAAGAACTAAAAAGCGAACCAATGCCCCTCAATCATGAAAAGATATGCTATAAGTTTCCTATCTTGTCTTGATTACTAAAGGCATTGTCAGATGATCTAAAACGGATATTTTCATAAGATTCGGTTATTATTTATGTTATTGGTTGCACGGACTGTGAATCACTTCTGCATTGCTCAGGAACCACCCTACTAATCAAGAGAAGTTGCGGGATTTCAGGTTTTTGTGAATAAAAATGACCTTCCGCAGCACGAGGCTCCGATAAACAGTGCCATCCAATTTATCGAAAGAAACTCGAAGAGATAAAGGCATTAGGATTACAGCCATCAGTCGAGAGGCAATTCTTGTCGATCATTTTTTTTTTAGAGTGGAATAAAGGCTCCCACGGTACGGCGGTCTATAATCGAAGTGCCTATGTCCTACAAACACTCAATCAATCCAGGGAGAAGTGGAAAGCAGTTGAAATCCATCATGGTCAGGAACTTCCTGAAAAATGACACCTCCCGCCAACTTTATTTGCATTTTCATGAATTGGCACATGGCTATCATGATCGACTTGGAAAACTTGAACAGGGCATGATCACCCACGCTTATCAAAATGCGATGCAACTCGGATTATATGATCGAATGGCCCTCAATCAGTTTGGTGAGCGTGGATATCCCTATGCACGTGCGGATGAGCGGGAATACTTCGCAGAACTGTCTGTGGCTTTCCTGGCAAAAAACACCACCTATCCTTTTATAGCTACTAAACTGGAAGTGCATGACCCAGTAGGTTATCGCATGTTGACCACTCTATGGCGTTTCAAAATTCCGAGGGATTAACACCAAAAATCAAGGTCCATTCAGATCATCGGAGACATTGTGTCGCTCAATTTGATAAATTCAATCAATGTAATAATCTTCGCGCATGGAAATTTTGGGAATCGACATTGGTGGCACAGGAATTAAAGGCGCCATCATTGATACCATCACGGGGGAAATGAAGACCGACAGGTTACGCATCCCTACCCCTCAACCGGCCACCCCTCAAGCCATGATGGAAACGGTGGCAACACTAACCAAAGAATTCAATTGGAGTGGATACATCGGAGCAGGATTCCCTGCAGCGATCAAACACAACATAGTGAAAACGGCATCCAATATTGATAAATCGTGGATCGGACTGAATGCAGCGAAAGAAATCGAAAAGGTAACTGGCTGTAAAGCAACCGTGGTAAATGATGTAGATGCAGCGGGTTATGCCGAAGTGAATTTCGGTGCAGGGAAAGGTGAAAAAGGTACGGTGATTGTAGCTGCTTTTGGAACAGGTATCGGTACAGCCATATTTACGGAAGGTATCCTTCTACCTAATACCGAACTTGGACATCTCAGAATGAAGGGAATGATTGCCGAGCACTATACCTCCAACTCTGCCAGGGAGAAAGAAGAAATGAGTTGGGATAAGTTTGGCAGACGAGTTAATCGATACCTCAGCCGATTAGAATTCCTGTTTTGGCCAGACTTGATCGTACTTGGTGGTGGTGTTTCCAAAAAATATGACCTGTACAGTCATATGTTCGAACTTGAAACTAAGGTCAAACCGGCTAAATTGAAGAATCAGGCGGGTATTGTAGGAGCCGCTATGGCCGCCAGGCATGAGTTTATCGACAAGGGATATTGAACCTACCCCAACTGCGTACATCCTAAAATCACGCCTTTGGCGGAGTTATGAGGAGTTGTGTTTCCTGAATTTTGATTGTATAAAAATCAAACACATACAATCATGCAAACGATCAAATTTTCAGACGCTCTTACGCTTGAAGTAACATCAGCAGACAATCAACTTACTGTTTTTCTTGACGCAGATGTTCCGGGTGGTGCACTAGTCTATAAAGCATATGACCACTATGCTTCAGGATTTGCACCAAGCTTTACTGACAAGATTGACCTGACTGACGCAGCCAATCAAATGCTCGTTGCTGAAAGTTCTTTAAAATTAACACTTGTTGGTTCTAACTATGCGGGTGGTGGTCAGCTGAGCTTCAAAGTTTCCGGTGATAGTGAGTTTACGGTTAACGAAAACCTGGCAACCGACACTTCGAAGCAATGGGCAGTTGAAATTCAGAAAGGGTAAATAACCTTCAAAGAGAACTGGCTTTCAGTATTTCGCTGGAAGCCTTTTTACTTCTTCGCTGGTTTCAAATCCCAGTCCTTGAACATCGGAGCCCTTCCAATTACAGAGCAAATCGGGCATTCATTTGGATTGTGGCCTCTGGCCGGACAATACTCTCGTCCAAAAAAGATGATCTGCAAGTGAAGCTTATTCCATAATTCTCTAGGAAACAATCGCTTACAATCTTTCTCGGTTTGTTGTACATTCTTACCATTGGACAATCCCCATCGATAGATCAATCGGTGAATGTGCGTATCGACTGGAAAAGCAGGTACCCCAAAAGCCTGCGACATCACCACGGAAGCAGTCTTATGACCCACCGCAGGAAGTCGTTCCAGTGCCTCCATATCTTCAGGAACCTCACCATAGTGCTCTTCGATCAGGATCTGCGACAATTCTGAAATCCCTTTTGACTTCATAGGGCTCAGGCCACAAGGTTTGATGATGGCCTTGATCTCTTCCACTGGCACCTTCGCCATATCGTAGGGGTTATCGGCTACGGCAAATAGATCCGGAGTAGTTTTATTGACCCGTTCATCTGTACATTGCGCAGACAGCAATACGGCCACCAACAGCGTATAAGGACTGTAATGATCGAGCGGAACAGGAACTTTCGGATATAATTCCTCTAACTTATTAATAACAAATGCAACCTTTTCCTGTTTGGTCATAGGCATTCAATCACCACTCCGTGTGGAATATCCCTTCTTTATCCGTTCGTTCGTAAGTATGTGACCCAAAATGATCTCGTTGTGCCTGCACCAGATTGAGTGGCAATCTACCAGTGGTGAACGACTGTAAGTAATGAAGGCTTGTTCCTAGGGTCATCACTGGAATATTATGAGTAATGGCATAAGCCACCACTTCTTTGAAGTCTTCCAGGCCACCTTTCACACCCGAGGCAAAATCTTCGTCCAACAGCAGATTGCTCAAACCGGGTGTGGCTTTATAAGCATTCATCATGTCCTCCAAAATAGCTGAACGAATGATGCAGCCACCTCTCCAGATTTTGGAAATAGTTGCCAAATCCAGGTCGTAATTATATTCTTCGGAAGCCGCTGCCAGTTGTGCCATTCCCTGTGCATAGGCGACAATAAAGGACACGTACAAGGCACTTTCAATTTGATCTACTGTCAGTAGACCTCCCGTTTTTCCTTTGTTCCCGTAAATCTCCTGGGCTTTTACCCGATCATCTTTTAACGCAGACAATCCGCGCATCGTCACTGCTGCATCTATGCTTGGTACAGCTGTTCCCAGGTCCATGGCATTTTGAGATGTCCACTTACCTGTCCCTTTTTGTTTGGCTTTGTCCAGAATTTTATCAACCAGATCTCCTGGCCCTTCCTCATCCTTCTTGGTGAAGATATCAGCAGTGATTTCCATCAGAAATGACTGTAAACGACCTTTATTCCATTGATCAAAGATCTCATGTAGTTCGGCATTGGATTTACCTAATCCTGTTTTCATCAGGTCATAGACCTCTGCGATCAATTGCATCATGGCATATTCGATGCCATTATGGACCATTTTCACATAGTTTCCTGCAGACCCATTGCCCATGAATGCCACACAAGGCTCTCCATTCACCTTGGCAGCTGCTGCCTCAAAGATGGGTTTGACCAGTTCGTAAGATTCGGCAGCACCTCCCGGCATCATACTCGGTCCGAATCTCGCTCCTTTAGCACCACCTGATACGCCTGAACCCATGAAGTGTATTCCTTTCTCTTTCAGCTCGTTAAATCTGCGATCTGTATCTGCGAAAAATGAATTACCCCCATCAACGATCAAATCCCCTTCAGACAGGTGAGGCAACAGGTCTTCAATCACAGCATCCACCACTTTTCCGGCAGGAACCAGCAACATGATCTTGCGAGGAGTACTTAATGAACTTACAAATTCACTTTTATCTGTAGTTCCTGTCACTACCTTACCCGCTCCTTCGCTTTTCAGCGCAGCTACCGAATCGGGGTTGGTATCTAAACCAATGGCACTGAAATCATGGTCAGCCACATTCAAAATGAAATTTCTGCCCATCACACCGAGCCCAACAAGTCCAAAGTCGTACGTCATAATCTTGTGTAAGAGAAACCAATCTAAAGAGATATGATTTCAGGTTGAAGTTTAATCTCATTGCTGGAACTAAAAACCATGAAACTGCCCTATCTTAGTTGGTCGGGATCATTGCATCGCTTTTGAAATTCCTGCGCACAAATAACTTGATATCATACCTAAAATCATAACCAAATGAAAAAAATCGAAAACCAGGTATTGACAATTTTCGGAGCTTCCGGGGATCTGACTGCCAGAAAACTTATACCTGCAGTTTTCAATTTGTTCAAGGGCAAGATGCTCCCTGAGCGATTTACGATTCTGGGAATAGGCCGAACTTCCTTTGAAAATGAGGATTACAGGCAAAAGGTAGTTTTCGAAAATGATTTCCTCCAGAAAGAGGGTGTCTCTGACGAAGACCTTAAAGTCTTTGCAGGTATGATCCAGTACCTGACACTAAAAAATCGGGAACCTGAAGCTTTTCAGGCGTTGAAAGCACGACTGGATGACATAGATGCCACTCAAAGTACTGATGGCAATTATATCTTTTATCTGAGCACCCCACCCAGCTTATATGCGGAGATTGCCAAAGGCCTCGCCTCCGTAGGACTGAATAAGGAAAAACAATCCTGGCGACACCTGATCATTGAAAAACCTTTCGGCTACAGCTTGTCTACGGCCAAAGAGTTGAATAAGGAGCTGAAGAAATGCTTCAAGGAAAAGCAGATCTACCGCATTGATCATTACCTTGGCAAGGAGACCGTGCAAAACCTGTTTGTCATGCGATTTGCGAACAGCATCTTCGAACCGCTTTGGAACAGGAACTATATCCATCGGGTGGAGATCACCAATGCAGAAAGTGTTGGTGTAGAAAAGCGCGGTGGCTATTATGATGGCTCAGGAGCATTGAGAGATATGTTACAGAATCACTTATTACAACTGATCTCTCTTGTGGCCATGGAACCACCGGTAAGAGTGGATGCTGATTCCATTCGAAATGAAAAGTTGAAACTCTTTGAATCTCTTCGCCCTATGAGCCCGGAAGACATCCGAAACAATGTGATCCGTGGACAATACATAGGATCAGACATCAAAGGAGATCATGTTCCCGGCTATCGCGAAGAAGAAGGAGTCAATCCGGACTCAAGAACAGAAACCTTTGTCGCCATGAAGTTCTTCATTGACAACTGGCGCTGGGCCGATGTTCCGTTTTATATCCGAACTGGCAAACGACTGCCTACTCGAGTATCAGAGGTAGTTATCCATTTCAAACCCAATCATTATCACTTGTTTGGACAGTCAGACATCAACAATTCCCAAAACATGCTGGTCCTGCGTATTCAGCCTAATGAAGGCATTTTGATGAAGGTAGGATTAAAGGTTCCGGGTGCAGGATTTCATGTAGAAAATGTGAACATGGACTTCCTTTATGATGATTTGGCGGATGCTTACGTACCGGAAGCCTACGAAAGACTGCTCATGGATGCCATGCAGGGAGACGCCACCTTATACGCCCGTGGTGACAGTGTCGAAGCAGCCTGGGCCTTTGTCGATCCGATTTTAGAAGCCTGGAAAAATGATCCAACTATCCCGATCTATGGATATCCCGCAGGCACCTGGGGACCTGAAAATGCCGATGACCTGATCGAAGGTGATCGAATGAATTGGCGAAATCCATGCAAGAATTTGACGAATGATGGTAATTTTTGCGAGCTATGACGAAAGACATCAAAGTATTTGACGATAACCCCGCTGTAGCTCAGGCCTTCGCCACATTTTTAGTGGAATTTACTACTGGTAGGGACAAAACCACGATCGCACTTTCAGGAGGTTCCACACCAAAGCTTTTGTTCGATATCCTGGCAAAGCAGTATGCGGATAAAATCGATTGGCAAAGCATCCATTTCTTTTGGGGTGATGAACGCTGTGTTCCTCCGGACGATGCAGATAGCAACTTTGGCATGACCAAATCACTGCTATTTGATCACGTCAATATAGACAACAAGAAAATTCACCGCGTATTGGGTGAAACCGAACCTGAAGCTGAGGCTAAACGATACGGAGAAGTACTTTCGGAAGTTTGTACTGAGGTGAATGGACTCCCTTCAGTAGATCTAATGATCCTGGGTATGGGTGATGATGGTCATACGGCATCTATTTTCCCGCATCAGATGGAATTACTGACTGCTCCTGAGTCTTGCGCCATTGCTGAACACCCCACTTCCGGCCAAAAACGCGTCACCATCAATGGCCCTGTTTTGAATAATTCAGGAACGGTGGCTTTTTTGGTTACCGGTGAAAAGAAAGCAGACAAAGTAAGCAGAGCATTGGATGCTTCAGCTGATCACAGTGATATCCCGGCAGCCCATGTCACAGGTCAGGAACAACTGTGGTTTTTGGATAAAGGAGCTGCTTCCTTGTTATCATAGTTCTTACCAATTCAATATTCTTTTAATTTGCCAGACAGTATGCCTATACCGGCTTGAGAAAATAGTATGACCCAAAAAATCAAGAAAATTTTAGTTGCCAACCGTGGTGAGATTGCACTGCGAATCATGAGAAGTGCCAAAAGCGCAGGCATCAACACCGTTGCCGTTTACAGTGAAGCCGATGAACAGGCGCCATTTGCACGGTTTGCAGATGAACGTGTTTGTATTGGCCCACCCCCTTCTTCCGAATCGTACCTCCAAATTGATAAGATCATTGAAGTCTGCAAAGATTTGAATGTAGATGCCATTCACCCCGGTTACGGATTCCTATCAGAGAATGCCGCTTTTGCAGGTGCATTGGAAGAGGCTGGCATCAATTTCATTGGTCCGTCGGCAGCAGCCATTCAAACCATGGGTGATAAGATTTCCGCTAAACAGGCAGTAGGCAGTTTTGGAGTCCCGCTAGTACCTGGAATGGACAAACCCATCGAAGACGTGGCCGAAGCTCGCAAGATCGCGACAGACATTGGTTATCCGGTTCTGGTAAAAGCCAGTGCTGGTGGCGGTGGAAAAGGGATGCGAATCGTTCACAATGATGAAGATTTCGAAGGGGAAATGGAACGTGCCATGAGTGAGGCATTGAATGCTTTTGGTAATGGTGCTGTATTTGTTGAAAAATTCATCTCCGCTCCTAAACACATCGAAGTTCAGATCATCGGCGATAAGCATGGAAATCTGGTTCACTTGTTCGAAAGGGATTGCAGTGTTCAACGACGACACCAAAAGGTGGTAGAAGAAGCCCCCTCGCCTATCCTCAATCATGAGGAACGCATGAAAATCGGTGAGGCCGCATTGAACGTTGCCCGTGCCTGTGACTACTATAATGCCGGCACAGTGGAATTCATCATGGATTCCGACAAAGAATTTTACTTCCTGGAAATGAACACCAGACTTCAGGTTGAGCACCCTGTAACCGAGCAGATTACTGGTGTGGATCTGGTACAGGAACAAATCCGTGTAGCAGAAGGTCTGCCTTTGTCCTTCAAGCAGGAAGACCTGGAAGTCAATGGTCATAGCATCGAGATCCGGGTATATGCTGAAGACCCAAAGAATAACTTCGCTCCATCTATTGGAAATCTGGAGGTCTACAGACGCCCGGAAGGTGAAGGAGTACGTCTGGACGATGGGTATGAGCAAGGACAAGAAATTCCTATTTATTATGATCCCATGATCGCCAAATTGGTGGCCACTGGTAAGAATCGAAATGAAGCCATTGCACGGTTGTTGCAAGCCATCAGGGATTATCGCATTATTGGGGTAAAAACGACCCTTCCTTTCTGTGAATTTGTCTTGCAACATGAAGACTTCCTTTCTGGTAATTTCACGACAAAATTTGTGGAGCAATACTTCACGCCGGAGGTTTTGGAAACGGACCCGGACCCTGCACAGATTGAAGCAGTCTTGTCTGTTATTGCATTCATGGACCAGTCGAATCAACAAAAACTGACACCAACGGTGCCTGTCAGCAGCTCAAATTGGAAAACTCGCCTGCGTAATTGATATGGCTGATATCTTGCCATTCCGAGCCTGGCGGTACAATGATGAGCTCAGTAGATCCATTGAAAACCTGACCTCTCCTTTGTTTGATGTCGTTTCATCTCGACAAAGGGCAGCACTGTACGAAAACAAGATCAATAGCGTGCATCTCTCCGTCCCTAATGGTGAAGATCCTGCAAAACTTGCAGAAGAAACCCTTGATCAATGGAAAAAAGATGGCACCTTGAAGCAAGATCATGTTCCAGGGATTTATGTGTATTTCCAAAAATTCGCTTTACCCGGAAGGGATCATGTCTACGTTAGAAAAGGATTTATCTGTAATATCAGGATTCATGACTGGAACGAAAATGTGATTTTAAGGCACGAAAACACTATGCCACATTCGGTCAGTGATCGGCAATCCATATTGGCAAGTACAGGATTGAATGTAAGCCCCACTCACGGATTGTATACCGATACAGCACATGAGATTGAGGCTTTGCTGGATGAAAGCATGCAAAATCCTATTTATGAGGTAGAAGATTATCAGGGAGTGACTGATAGTCTGGGTGTGATTCAGGACAGTGCGGCTATCCGGAAGATCATGTCAGTCATTCGAGACAAGCAGATCATTCTTGCCGATGGTCATCATCGATATGAAGGGTCACTGGCTCATTACAAACAGATGCGACAGAATAACCCGGATCATACAGGCGAAGAAGGATATAATTTTCATATGATGTACCTCACCAACACGGAGGCGCACGATCTTAGAATTCTTCCAACTCACCGCCTGATTAAGGGTAAGCCTATCAATGAGGAAAAATTCCTGGGTCAATTACAGGAAGATTTCATTGTCAAGCCCGTCGAAAACCCATTTGATATCAATGAAATCATTCTCGGCAAGCAATGGGCTTTTGGTCTGCTGATCAACAACAATGCCTACAAGATCCGGTTGAAGCCTGATCAGATCCATCAGATGAGCTGGAATTTTCCCAGCGAAGTGAAAGAGCTTGACCTCACCGTCATGCATTACTTCATCTTTGAAAAGATCCTGAGGATTCCAGGAATAGAACAACGATCTGCCAGGGAAATTAGCTTCGAAAGAAGTTTTCCAGCTTGTTTACAGGAAGTTGTTTCAGGACAGGCTGACTTTGCGATCATTACGAAAGACATTTCTATTGACACAGTCAAGCAAGTATGTTACAGTGGCTACACCATGCCACAGAAGTCTACTTACTTCTATCCAAAGGTGATTTGCGGCTTTTTATTCGGTTCAATCTTAGACCATGAGTTCCATTCCCCGTTTGATTCTAGCTTCTAATTCTCCCCGACGAAAACAATTATTGTCGGAGTTGGGGTACGAATTCACTGTTCGAACCTGTCCTGTGGATGAAGATTTCCCCGATGACATGCCAGCAGGTGAAGTTGCTGAATTTCTGGCCAGGAAGAAAAACAAAGCCAATCGAGCAATAGCCTCAGAAAATGAAGTGGCCATCACTGCAGATACTGTCGTAATCCGAGGGCAAGACATCCTGAACAAACCTGCCGATGCACAAGAAGCCTATGACATGATCAAAAGCCTGTCAGGCAGATCACACGAAGTAGTCACAGGTGTTTGTATTTCAGATAGCGAGCAATCAAAAAGCTTCTCAGTGAAGACCGTCGTTCACTTTGCTGAATTGACCGACGATGAAATTCACCACTACATCAATGTTGCCAGGCCCTTCGACAAAGCCGGGGCATACGGTATTCAGGAATGGATAGGGATGATCGGTGTTACACGGATCGAAGGCTCCTACTCCAATGTGGTAGGGTTGCCTACAAGGGAAGTCTATGAAGGGTTGAGAGATTTTATGCCGTAAGCATTGGATGTAGGGAGAAGGTTATTCCAACCTTTGAATAAATATCAACAGGAGTTGATTCTTTGACTTCCTTCAAATATGCTATTTAAGAGACAACAAGGCTGTGATACCTCCCAAATACCATCACAAAAAGCTTATTCCCTTTGAAGGTCATTTATCCTATCGGTACGCACCCAATGAACTTCTCCATCAGTTACTCCATTCCAGCCACTTCCCGGTGGATCACTGTGTCTTTTAGTAAAGAAAAAATACTTACCATCTGGTGACAGATACGGGCAGAAATAGATCCAATCCTCCATAAGCGCTGTTCCCAGATCAAAATGAACCGGTATTTGCCAGGTGCCATTTTCCTTGAATGATACGGCGAAACCAGGTTCTTTCGTATAGGTGTTTGAAGTAATCAAGAGGCTTTCATCAGCTGATACATACGTGCCTCGCTCACTAATTTCAGTATTCACCTTAGGACCAATATTAACAGGAGTATCAAACTGTCCGTCACCCAAATATTGTGCTCGGTAAATATCTCGTTTTCCTAAACCACCAGGCCGATCTGAGGTAAAGTACAAACTTCCGTCTGCAACTACTACGGGGTAAGATTCTGCGAATTCATCGGTGGATACTGGATATCCTACCTTGGAGGCCAGCTGCCATGTTCCATTAACCTTCTGGCTTTTATAGATGTCTGGTTTCGCCCCTTTAAGTTGATCTTCAGGACTAATGCCAAGAAAGTACATGGTTTTGCCGTCAATCGTGATCGATGGATCAATGGCCACCGAATGAGCATCCTGATTGGCAAACATCTGAATGGGTAGTGCATCAGTCCATTTTCCAGCTGATAATTCCGAATGATGAATGATAAAGCTTCCATTAACAATTCTGGTGAAAAACAATTCCGTATAAGAATGGTTAAAAACTGAATTGATCTCAATGCTGTCCGTATTTACAAGAGACGGAGCGAACAATTCAGGTGTTACTCCCGGAAGATTTTGAACGGAATAGAGATTATTGGCACTATTCGGTTTACAGTTTTGTAAGACCATAACCAGCGCCAATTTGAAATAAAATATGCTTTTCATGATGACTGACTATATACGTTCAAATGGATTCCTGGTATGATAAAATGCTCAGAATGTTTGATCATAGGTAAGAAAGCTCAAGCGCATGATCATAAAGTCCACTTTGCCACTGATGCTTATTTCAATTTGTAGAAGCAGGCACATAGTTGTATTCCAGGTTCCTCGCCACAGCTTCCGCCCACCCCACCCCCAGGATTTTCGAGATCAGGTGCAGTGATGCATCAATACCAGCGGAAACACCCGCCGAAGTAATCACTTTCCCATTATCCACAAAGCGGACCTTATCCTGGACATTAATCGTGGGGTATTTGCTCTGCAACAGGTCCAAACCCGCACGATGAGTAGTAGCCTCCAGACCATTGAGCATGTCTGCTTCAGCCAGGATAAAGGCACCCGTACAAACAGAAAAGACATGATCCGCAGGTTCGGAGTTCTGCATGATCCAATATTGCGTTTGTTCATTGATCGTGTTCCACATGCCCCCTGGGATAATAATGATATCTGGTGCAGGCGCGTTTGATATTTCATACTGTGGGATGACGGTTAGGTTTGGCATAGTAATGACCGGTTCCAATGTCTCAGCAACCGTATACACATTGAAATTTTCACCAGCCGAAGTGAATACATCGTACGGTCCTGCATAGTCCAGCACCTGCGCATGATAATACAGCAGAATAGCGACGTTCATGGGCTCCTTCAGGTTCCTGAGTGCCTTAGAGGGTTCGGTAACCGCTTCCAGCTTCATGCCACAGCTGGGACACTTCCCTGGTTGATCAAAGTGTTCATGATCTGAATCACAGCCACAAGGTGCGCACTGGTACACGGTAACAATGGCTATCTGCGCTACACTTTGAAGTGGGATAGTCAAGCATATTGCCGAAAGGATGATAAATAGGAATTTTCTCATGCCTTTTGCCTTAATAGTTTTCTGCACCTGATGCTCCAGGCCTAGCTTGTCGATTGATAACTTCAACAATGATGTCAGCAAGTTGTTGGGGCTGTTCCGAGGTAGTCATATGTCCTCCAGGCACTTTTCGAACAGAAAGCCCTTGAGCCGCCAATCGCTTTTTCGCTGCATCAATCTGTTTGTATTCAAATGGGTCTTGCTCACTTCCGACCACATAAAATTTCACCGCAAGACTAAGTGCATGATAAAGACGAGCCAGGTCCCATCGCTTTGCATTTTGCTTATGTTCGTCCACAAATCTCGCTGCGTTGCTCATGAATACTGCCCCATTGCGGCGACTGATAGCATCAAATACCTCTCCCAATTCTGCCTGACTCACTCCATATTCAGGGGACCAGAGTCCCTTCATCATTAAATCGAATACCTTCCTGTTTTTTCCTGCCATTCTTGCCCCCATTTTTCCTATAGCAGTCTTTAGTAATGGGGTAGTCATTAATGGGTGTGAATGAGCATCTGCGAATAAGCCACCGTTGATCATTAAGACCCCAGATATTTTTGTTTTAAGCTGGTTATTCAGCACTGATCGTTCTTCTTGTCTGCACAATAGTTCCATGGCTACCAATGACGAATAATCAAAGGTCACCAGGAAGGTTTCTTTGATCTCATTCGCCTTCCATTGTGCCTCCACCAGGTCGGCCCGTTCATAAGTACTGTACGCATAGTCCTCTGGTTTGTCAGAATCGCCCTGCCCGATGTATTCCACGAACAGCTGCGGGTTGCTAATTCCGATTTCGTGCAACTCTTGGTCTACGCGAGACCAGCCAAAAGAACCATCGGGAAATCCAGGTAAGAAAGATATCCAGTTAGTCTCGTTGCTTTCCTTATTGTTTACCTTGCTGAATACGTGAACGTGACCCAATTGGCCATACGATGGCTTTGATGGCTCGATAAGCTCCTTGTCTTTCAATGAATAAATGTTGCGCGTCCCACTGGCAAACCATTCTGCTGCGGTCGCGAGTTTTCCATTTGAGAGTTTTGTTTTCATGTCAATTTCATTTTGATATTACAATGAAACGACCCCTGAGACGGCTAAACTTTTAGGATAAGCTCGATTAATTGCGGGATTGGCCCAATCGGTAAGATTTTGGAGAAACGTTGAACCTGGACTTGAACGAGTTGGAGAAATGTGCCAAATCATTGAATTGACAATCCAGGGCAATGTGACTGATTTGCTCAGTGGTTTTGGCCAGCAACTCAGCCGCATGATCCAGTCTTCTATTTTTGATGTAATTCGCCGGACTATCGTCGAACACGTTTCTGAATGTCCTTTTGAAGGATGCCAAACTATGATTGGTCAGCTCCGCCAGGTCGTTTACGGTGAGTGGGCTGAAAATGTGAGTTTCAATCACCTGTCGAAAGTCGAACTCCTTTGGGGAAAACAGATTACTCATGATCTGATGGACCTGCCCTGAAGCTTTTGATTTTAGCAGTAAAACGATAATCTCTCTGAATCTCAGCATCAATAACTCCTCATTGACCAACTCCCGGTGAGCAAAGAGGAATTGCATGTCTTCCATGAACCGGTGAATCAGCTCGTCGGCATGAATGAGGGTCATATTTTTATCGGAGCCAGTATTATCCTCGTTTTGAAGAAAGGACGGCAGTTCTTTTTCGTAGATTTTCTTCAGTACATCAGGATGAAAATGAACCGCAATAAGCCCACTGGTCCCGGATTTGGAATTGGGTTTCAGGTCATAGAAATAATTGCCGCACTTCATCAGCACACCTTCATTTTGAGCTACACTGAAGCGATCGTCTTCCGAATATGAATCGTTCACTCCTTCGAAAATGTGCAAGTAGCAAGCTTCATTTGGCAATGGATTGAAATGCTTAAACGGCGGGGTAACCACCGCCAGTTCGAAAGCTTTCTTACCGTATAATTCAAATACTTTATGTTCAATGACCATCCTTAAAGGGGATTATCTGGTAGACGCCCTATCGCACCTTAACCCAAATGATACAATTGGCATAATTACCCAACGAGAAGACGAAAGCGAGACTCTGTCTCGGTTTAACAAAAATGATCATTTCCAAACAAGCGCCATCCGGTCCAGGAATAAAATTGCGAGTCAGTAGATGTCCAGGTCGCAATTACAAAAGTAAAACGCACTTTCTGAGAAAGTTTTTTTCCGCTGATCTACAGCTCGTTCAGCATACCTGTTTCTACATCGTACAGTAAGCCGTATATTTCTAATTCCGGTGAAATCCTTTCTGAATTTTTCAACTTCGAAATGTCATCTTTCATCGCTGAGGTATGATCGTGAATGGCCAATGCGTCGAGTGTTTCTTTATCAATACCCAGTTGGGCACTCAGGCCTTCCTGAATCTTCGGGTTGGCAAGTTTTTCATACCCACAGTCTGTATGATGGATAATCATAAAAGACAATCCGTCGAATTGATCACCAGCGATTTTTGATGCCAATGTCCAAAGTATGGCCAGGTCGCGTTCGACTTCATCGGTCACCCTCGCCCCCGGATTTCTCATCACGATCGCATCTCCCAACTCCAAACCAAGGAAGTGCGCCGGGACTATTCTGGCATCGATACAGGTGAGTATCACCGTATTAAATTTTGGGTTCATTGGTATCCCCGCTTGATAAGTTCGTACATAGGTTTCATTTCGTTCTTTGAGAATTGCTAAATCATTCATGGTTCTATTTTTTTTGTTTTCATGGGTATGACTGTCCTGACCCCATGCAATAAATGCGTTTACACATATCAGGGCAATCATGACTCCTTTCAAGATGTGATTACTCATAAATCAATCTTTAATTGGTACACACAAACTAACGCTTCGCATTCGTGGCGTTTTTGAAGGATTGGCTCTTACTGTTGTGATTTTAGCTCGAGGGCGGTGTTCATCTATAGATCGAAAGAACGTTTGAACGAAGAGTTGTCCAGCACCCTTAATAGCTTGTCTTTCAAGACCACATTGTCATTATAGGGAGTGTCTTGAAAAAGATAAGCATATTGTTTGTCCAGCTGATTTTCCATACTTGTTTCTGTTTCAGGGACCTGCTGGCGAATTTTTTCTTTGAAGTCGCTATAAAATAGAAAATTGGACGGATTGACAATGCCCTGATCAATGAATGCCCTTGCTTTCTTATTACACCGACAAGGATTCTGTTGGTTGATCAGCCCACATTTCTCGCTCATGAATTGCAGGAGCTGGTGCCTGGCCCGACTAAGTTTCTGACGAAAGTTTTCCTTCGATATGGAAAGGATTTCCGCTGCAATCAGGTGATCCAGCTCGAAGATCTCTCCAAGAACGTAAATTAAGCGCTGTTCTCTAGAAAGGCACATGAGCATCCCCGCCGTGCAACTGTATTTGACTTCTTTTAGTATGACTTGTTTTTCCGGGTTAATTTGTGTTCCGGAGTAATCACTATCAGGCATTCTGTCCAATGCTTTCCCATACTCCTCAAATGTCCCGATCAGGGCTTCACAATGCTTTTTGTTCATGTTGAGAATGTGGTTGGTGACAATTTTATATAGCCAGGTCCTAAAGGCAGCGTCACCTCGAAACTTCGCCAGGTTGGTGATGAGTTTAATGATGATTTCCTGGGTGATGTCCTCGGCATCCGCCTTCTCCATCACCATCTTGAAGGCCACGTTGTAAATGAACTGATAGTGCTTATTGATCAGTTTCTCCAACGCCTTTTTGTCTCCGGAAAGTGCAGAAGACCTTAAAGCAAGGTCTTCTGCATCATCGTGATTTTTACCAAAAGGTGATTTCATTCCTCTATTTTCTTGAAAAATTCCATCACCACTTCTTTCTCCATGTCAAAATTTACCACAAAGTCTGCGAAAAGTTGATGCGACTCAATTTCTTTCTGAGCGACGCCACACGATTCGTAGTTCCCCCAATGGGCCAAATCAATGATCAACTCTGGTTCTTTGATCGATCTGACCGTATGGACGTTTTTGAAATCATCATAGTTAGTGCCAATGTGATCCATCAACAAGTCTCTGCTATGGACATAAGATTCAAACGAACCTGATTGGATATAGAAAGAGGCAAATTCTAAAATATCTCCCTCCATTAATTCGTGGTATCGATCCTCGGAAATTGATTGAACATGATCGAAAAATTTCATATCCTCAATGGAGCTCAGGAAGATGCTGACCTCTGGATCAGATTCAAAACGAATTTGCGCTTTCTTCGCCTGTTCAAGTGACTCCCAGCTCACTATATCAAGATAGTATCGGTCTTTTAAGATGGATTTGTACCTGGAGGATCTAAGGTACCCATCAAATGTCTTAAGATAATCGTGTGCTTCAGCACTCACCTCTTGAAAGTTTTCATGACTGTTGTCCTTCACCTGGTAAAGGGCAACCTCTAATACCGGATTTGATTCCATTCCTTTCTGATCTTCATTATTTCCCAAAAACCGCTCAGCATGATCTGCTGACCATGATACCTCTGCTATAAGCAGCAAGGCCATCATCATTGTGATTGTTTTCATGATTTATTTATTTGCCACGTTAGACCATTGAGAAGTACAGGTGTGACAAAACTTTTTCAGAAAGAGGAATTTTTCCTGGCAGTCTCAAATCATGAAATAATGTAAGGAAAGATCATCGTCTCAAATCCACCAAAAGCGAAGAGCTCATCCGGAGCAATCGGCTAACACCCAAATTGCTATTTTACAACTTTCGTTTCACTACTCAGAACATCTCCATAGGCATTTACTACCTGCCAATAGTACTTTCCGGGTGTTAATGAATAGGTTGTATTTATGCCCCAATGGTTGTATAAAGGGATTGCAGCATACTTTGCAGACTGCCATTCGTCAAGCACATAAAGCATCGTTAGCATGGTATCTCCTTCTCTAATAGGGGTCGGAATAGCGCTTGGTTGCACTTCTATGTCAATGGATTTTGCATCCGGCCATGAATAATTCGTTGGGGTGGGTACTCCCATGTAAAAATCTGTGGTGATCGATCTATGAGGCTTCATATTGGAACTCGCCGATAAAATGGGTTGAAGTGGCTCATGCAGTGTCAGGTAAAACTGATCAATTGTCACCGGATCAATTCCAAAGTTCTCCTTTAGTTGGGCTGCCATTCGGTTGCCGTTCTCATCAATATGGCCAAGTCCTGCATAGACCAAAATTTTTGCCTCCGAATCTTTGGCGATGGTCGCTTGATAAAGATTACTTGCCTGGCCAAATTCTCGCTCCTGCGATGGAAGGGATTCGTAAGCAATTAGGTCGAAGCCAAGTTCCGACGCTTTCCTTATGACATGTCCCAATGAAGGTTCTTTCACATAAAAGCCGGAAGAATCAACGGGATAACCTCTGTCATTGAGCAATGAGTCTTTTTGCCAAATGGCCTCCATGGCCAGGTATTTGAAACCTTGTTCTTTGAATAGAGGTAACCACCTCATCAAGCTCATTCGATGACTTCTGTCCCAATGTAGCTCATTTAGCATGACAACCTGTGCTGTGTCAGCGATGACGGTGAGTGCTCCCTCAAGTTGATCAGCTTCCCACGGATCTTGATAAAACAGGCTATCTAGATTTGACCTCCAATGCTGTTCATAGCTATTCTCTAAGCTGTCATACCAGGGGTGGTCAATCACTAAACTGGTTGCCGTTAAGATACTTTGCAAATACAGCTGTTGCTGTCTGTTTGTCTGGTAATTGTCAGCCCGTGATGATAGGGTCGTTATGACATCCAGGTATTTTCCCGCACTGGCTTCATTTAACTTCTCGAATAGTAGTGTAAATGGGCTTTCAGGTACGTGAGGTTCGTAGTTTTCGTCAGTTTCTATGCTTTTAATGATCCCTTCAAAGTCAGCAGACATATTACTGAGTTTACTACGATCCGTAAAACCAATCAGTAAATAATCATGCAGTGGCGTCATTTTCATCATGGCCAATGCTCCATTGGTTTCAAAGCGTTGAAGAAAATAGTCAGAGACTTGTTCCCAATGCTCGTCACTAGGATCAATAGTCTCCTTGGGCAATTGTAGCATCACAAACTGGTAGTAAGGAGCAAAATCCGTGTGACCGTGAAGGAGGTACCATGCGGGTTCAAGACCTTTAAAAGAATGATTCTTTAGGGACCTTACCCTTTTGACATACTGAGACAAACTATCCTGACGTAATTCACAATCCCCAGGGAAAACTGCCGAAATCTGCAATGAATCATTGAGGTAGTAAGAATTGAATTCGTGAATGCTTCGATTGGCATTGATAGAAGGATAAAACTTCATAGAACAACCCACAACAAACAACATGGATGTCAACAATAAATTCCTCATTTGGCAAACATAATTATAAACTAAGCTTTTAGTTATAAGTATTACCTATTCAGTTTCGAGAGTTTATGAAATTAATAGAAGAGCTGATCAAATGTTGATTTTGTT
Organism: Cytophagales bacterium; assembly: GCA_033344775.1. Taxonomy (NCBI): domain Bacteria; kingdom Pseudomonadati; phylum Bacteroidota; class Cytophagia; order Cytophagales; species Cytophagales bacterium. The sequence continues at coordinate 354,886 of JAWPMT010000001.1, forward strand.
TGATTATGTGGATATCAAAACAAAATCATGTCGGATGTCTATATGAACAACGTCATACCACCTGATTTTATTGAGTAACCAGTACTAACAAAAAAAGGCCACCCTCGCGGGCAGCCTTCCTATATTCGATTGAGTTGATCTACTCTTCGGAATCTTCTTCTTCGTCATCGTCTTCACCGGCATCCTGATCTTCAACGGCTTCTCCGTCCTTCAATCGCTTGGATACGGCAAGGAATGGACCGGAAATGACCTGATCACCATCTGAAATCCCATCGATGATCTCTATGCGGTCAAAATCGCTGATCCCCGTAGTAACCAGGGTGCGCCTTGCCTCACCATCCCGGAAAACGAATACTACTTCCTCGGCTTCCTTATTGTCAGCCAGTGTAGTCTCATCATCCTCTTCTTCACCATCTTCTCCGTACTCATTATCCTCTCCGATCACTCGTGTAGTTACGGCAGACAAAGGCACAGTAAGGATATCTTTCTTGGTTGTCGTGATGATATCGACACTAGCCGTCATCCCAGGTCGAAAAGGGTATTTATTTCCTTCAGTAACCAAATCTGCATACGATGAATTTAAGATCTTCATCCGCACCTCAAACTCCGTCACAGCATCTGCTGAAACCTTGTCGTTGGCTGTGTTTGCAATCTGAGTGACTGTCCCTTTGAATTCCTTGTCCTGATAAGAATAAGAATCCACATCAATCACCGTCTCATTGCCGATAGCAAGTTTAATGATGTCATTTTCATTGACATCTACCCGAACTTCCATATTCGAGAGATCAGCAATTCTAAGGATCTCAGTTCCCTGGAACTGGGAAGTACCCAATACGGTCTCGCCCTTTTCTACATTCAGTTTTGACACGATACCGGTCATAGGAGCAGTTATAGAAGTCCTACGTAAGTTTTCCTGGGCTTCATCCAACGTTGCTCTTGAACTGGCTACGATAAAGCCAGCTGCTTCAACACTGGTTTTTGCAGATTCCAGGTCTTGTACCGCAATCTCATAGTTGGCTTCCGCCAATTGATAATCTGCTTCGGAAATCACTTTCTCTCCAAAGAGTTTCTTCTGACGGTTGAATTCCTGCTCCGATCTGCGTTGGCTCGCTTTTGCCCGGGCCAGACGTGCTTTTGAATCGGCCTGATTGGCCAACTGCTGGTTCAGGTTAGCTCGTGCTCTTTCAACACCTGCAATAAAGTTATCAGGATTGATCTTGAGCAAGTCCTGACCTTCTCTGACCGAGTCACCTTCCTCAACATACAATTCAATGATCTCACCTGAAACTTCCGGTGTTATATTTACTTCGATCACCGGCTGAACAGTGCCTGATGCACTGACTTTCTCAATGATGGTCGCTTTTTCTGCTACAGCGATCTCCACCTTGGTGGAAGGCTCACCTCCTACCCATCCCTGGTTCTTTCCTACGGCTGCAAAAACCAGGAGAAGGGCGACTACACCAAGAAGGATATAAATGATTCGGTTGCTAGATTTTTTCTTCTTTGCCATTACTCAAACGATAGAGGTTTACCCTGATACAGGTCTAATACTTTCTTTTTAAATACAAAATCATACTTGGCCCGGACTAAGTCACTTTTGGCCTGGAAAAGGTTGTTGCTCGCTACTTGATAATCAGTAAAATTCGCGGCGCCCAGATTATACTGATTTTCTATGGAGCGAAATGTTTCTTCCAGTGCTTCAACCTGTCTCAGAGAGGCAGTATAAGTTTTGGAAGCGGCTACCGCGTTGGTATAAATGGTCTCTACTTGCTGACGCAATACATTTCTTGCCTGCAAAGAACCGATCTCAGCCTGTTGCAACTGAACTTTCGCTCTTTGTATGCTGCTATGGGTATTCAAGCCATTGAATATTGGAATAGATATGCCCACGCCCAGATTCCAGCTCAGGTTATCGTCGAATTGTTCAGTGTAACCCACTTTTTCGAATGTTCCACCAGGGTTCAAAGGAAAAATGGCTTCTCCTGAAGCGGTAACAGCACTGGTCGGATTGTCACTTACGCTAAATGTACCATCAGAAACAAATCGTTGATCTCTGGCATCAGAATAGTTCGTGGAAAAACCACCTCCGACACTCACCGTTGGTACGATGCCGCCCTGGGCTACTTTCACACCTAGTTGTGCAGATTCAACCAAAAGATCAGCACTTTTGATTTCGGGCATGACCTGCTCGGCTACTCCATAAGCCGTTTCCGAAGACATGCTCAAGTCTGGGTTTTCGATCTGTTGAAACTCCGGGATCTCTAATTCAATTTCATCGGAAGTCGGAATCAGCATGGCTTGTTTGAGGTTCAACATGGAGATATCCAGGTTGTTCTGTGCATTGACAAGGGCTACCTCATTACTCGCTACCTGACTGGCTAATTCTAACTGATTAGTAATCGGCAAAGCCCCAGATTCTACCAAGATTCTCGTTCGATCCAATTGCGTTCGACTATTATCCAGTTGATACTGGGCATTGGCCAACAATTCTTCGTTTAGGATTACTCCAAGAAATAAGTTGGCAATATTGATGATCAGATCATTCTGAGCCCTTGATAAGTCAGATTCGGAGGCTTCAATATTCACTCGGTTTTGTTTGACTGTATTGAATTGTCTAAGTCCATTATAGACCACCATGTTCGAATTTCCATTCAGACCTGATGATGTAATTCTTTGCGAAATGAACTGGTTGGAAGTCGGATCAATGGAACGTCCCCAGTTGAATCCATAACTCCAGTTGAGATTCGCATTGGGAAGCCGTGAATATTGGGATTGTTTAAGATTGATTTCGTTACTGGTTAGGTCCAGGTTCGCCCTTTTGATGTCCAGGTTGTTTTCCATCGCAATTTCCAGACACTTTTGCACGGTAAGTGTGCGAGGTGACTGGGCGTAAATTGAAAAACACAGCAGTACAGCAAACGCGGTAGTAAAAATTCCCTTCATTTTGTGAGTTGAGTTTTCTGATTTGAGGTTGCTATATAGGCATACCCATTTTTTCAAAAAAGGTTTTGTTTTTTATAAACAAGGGCGTCCCATTTGCCGAAATTCAGGATAATTGATTGATATAGCGGGTGTTTTTCACCCAGTTCAGATGATCAATGTATTGAATGGAAATCTCTTTTGGAGCGGAATCCATCTCCAGAATGAGGCAAGCTAGGTCATTTTTTCCTTTTCTTGATACAGTCATCGTGGCAATATTACAATCATCATGAGACAAGATATCCGTAATGAACGCGATACTTCCCTTTTTATCATCGGCCTCTATCACCATGGTGTGCAGACTCGAAGTAAAATTAGCATCAAATCCATTTACTTCTCTGATTCGAATGACACCCCCGCCTCTACTTTCACCGAGTAAAGAACTTTTTCGATCATCCAATGACATTTCCAACTGCACCGAATTAGGGTGATAGGTAGCTGCATTACCAATGGACTTGAACTCGTAGAGAAGTCCATTTTCCTGGGCCATTGCCAATGAAGTTCTGATACGGTCGTCATCTGTGGCTAGTCCCATCAATCCCGCCAATATTGCGCGATCACTACCATGGCCTTCATAGGTCCTGGCAAATGAATTGAAAAAGGTAATTTTTACCTGATCCGGCATTCCCCCTAGAAGCTTATTGGCAACATTCCCAATCTTGACCACACCCGCAGTATGTGAACTGGAGGGGCCGATCATAATCGGGCCGATCATATCGAAAACACTACTTTTTTCTGCCATGGGATTGATAAGGGTTAATGCCATACAAAAATAGATTGCTTTGAAGAAACTACTCGTTTACTAACGAATTAAATAAGACAAAGAACGGACATGAAATTTGTCCGGCACATACATATTACGTTACCTATGTTATTATTTCAAATTTCTTACTGACAATCAGATCGTTAAAGGATTACTGTAAAATTTAGCCTTCAGTGGAGTTAATTTCCCGCTCGGCGGATTTTATACACTTTTGGCGCACGTTTAACATACATTCACGAATCGCCAAACTTAGTTGCTAAATATTACATGCTTACCCTACTTAACAAAAAAGAAATCTATCAGATTCCGGGGAAAATGGTAGGACACTATCATCCTGATATTCACACCATCGTCGATACCTGGACATCCTCCCTATTTGTTTCCTTAGACGATTGGAAAGCTACAGTTTTTGATATAGGCATTACTGACTTTGCTCCTAAAAACGGTGTAAAAAACTGGATCATCGATACCAGCCAGGCCAGAAGTGTCTTCCCTCCGGCCATTCAAGAATTTAGAGAGAGTACGGCTAAAGCCGAATTGGAAAAAAATGGAGTCAAGCGTCTATTCGTCGTGTTACCGTCAAAAGGTATCGGGAAATTTTCGGCCGCTAAAACGGCGGAATTGTACGACGGAGACCGGGGACTACACGGTTATGATGTTGAAACGATAGAACAAGCCTTTGACATTATCCGCAAAGACCTTTGATAGAATATTGATCTTATGACTATACCGCTACAGCAGCCTTGATATGCGGATGTGGATCATATCCCTCCAACGTGATGTCCTCATACTTAAAACCGAAGATGTCATTCACTTCTGGATTCAGCTTCAGTGTGGGTAAAGGTCGTGATGCTCTGGAGAGCTGAAGTTTTGCTTGATCGAAATGGTTGCTATATAAATGTGCGTCACCAAATGTATGCACAAAATCTCCTGGCTCCAGATCACATACCTGAGCAATCATCATGGTAAGCAAAGCGTATGAGGCGATATTGAAAGGTACACCTAGAAAAACATCCGCGCTACGTTGATACAACTGGCAGCTCAATTTACCCTCAGCTACATAGAATTGAAACATGGTATGGCAAGGAGGCAACGCCATCTCATCGACATTGGCAACATTCCATGCACTCACGATATGTCTTCTTGAATCCGGATTATTCCTGATCTGATTTACAAGATTGGTGATTTGATCAATATTCTCACCTGCAGCAGGCCAGCTACGCCATTGCACACCATATACTGGCCCAAGGTCTCCATTTTCATCTGCCCATTCATCCCATATGGAGACACCATTATCTTTCAGGTACTTGATATTTTGTTCACCTTTCAAAAACCAAAGCAACTCGTGGAAAATAGAACGTGTGTGTACCTTTTTCGTCGTGACCAATGGAAAGCCCTCTGATAGATCAAACCGCATTTGATAACCAAACACACTACGGGTTCCGGTTCCGGTGCGGTCACTTTTATCCACACCATTGTCCAAAATGTGTTGCATCAAATCAAGGTACTGCTTCATGGCTTGCTTAAAATTTACACTCGCGAATTTAACAAACTCGAAGATGAAAAATGTTCCCACAATTTCACTTCTCTATAATTCAATAATTGCCTCTACAAATTTCGCAAACTCCAAGAGCATGAACGACTTATCAAGGACCTATTCAAAATAAAATATTGCCCTCCATAAGCTGACAAATAATCACCGAATGAATTGCTCTATTCCAATAGAATTAAGAATTATAGACAAAACATGATTGGATAAACATTCAACAACCTAATCCTTCCGTCTAGTACAAAGCTGATAATTCCGTGAAGTAGTAAAGGTCAAGTCCATTGACAATGAGACGCTAGGTCAGTATTGAATTTCCAACATATATATACTTGATTATCAATTTTTTAAAGAATTCATGTTGTACCTCTGATGTATTGTCAATTTGACAAGGATGTAGTTTTGATGTAGACTGATAATTGGAAAGTATAATTCTATAATGGAATTTGAAAAATCAAATTGACGTAACGGAACCGTGTACCTGTAATAATTGAACCAGTATCGGCAAGTTGCTGCGTCATTTTGAGATACTTTCTAATTCTATTAACCAAATCAAACCAAAAAATGAAAGAAGTGAGATTGTGGCAGATTAAGCTGGTCCCCTGGATGGCCATGCTTTTTTTCTGCCTTGGAGTCCAGAAGACTTTTGGTCAGTGTGTTCCGGGGGAGACCGGAAATGTACCGGGAGCAGATTATGTTCTCGTGTGGGCAGATGAATTTGATGTAGACGGAGCTGTATGTACGGATAATTGGTTCCATCAAACACAGATCCCAACCCCTGGAGGGTGGTTCAATGGCGAGGAACAACACTATACCGACAGAACGGATAATTCATTTGTCGCGGGTGGATTCCTCAACATTGTAGCGAAAAGAGAAACGTTTGTGGATCAGGGGCTAAGCAGGGATTATACCTCTGCCCGGCTCAATTCCAAGTTTGCGTTCACTTATGGACGTGTAGACGTAAGGGCCAGATTTGATGGCGGTTCAGGTACCTGGCCAGCCATCTGGATGCTCGGAAGGAACGTCAATGAGCCAGGAGGATTCTGGCATGATCAGTTCGGAAATGTGACCTGGCCGGCATGTGGCGAGATTGATATCATGGAGCATTTTGGTAGTCAGGATGCCGTAATCCATGGTTCCATTCATACCCCTTCCAGTTCTGGAGCAACGGTGAATACAGGGACCGTTAGTAACCCGGACTATGCTTCTGCATTCCATGATTATACGATCATATGGGATCAGGATCAGATCCAGTTTTTGGTGGACGATGTACCTTATTATACTTATAGCCCTGCCACGCAGAATAGCGATACGTGGGTTTTTGATGAGCCACAATACCTTCTATTGAATTTTGCCATGGGTGGCATCGGTGGCAGTATTCCAGCTGGATTCAATGAAGCTTCCATGGTTGTTGATTACGTGCGGGTTTATCAAAAAGAGTTCATTCCTCCTGCTGAACCCGAGGTAGCTGCCGAAGCACCTATTCAACCTGATGCGAATGTCATTTCACTATTTAGTGACAGCTACACCGATGTAGCAGTTGACACCTGGAGAACTGATTGGTCCGATGCTTCATTTGAAGATGTCAACTTCGCTGGTACGGCCATGAAAAAATACTCCAACCTCAATTTCGTAGGAATTGAAACCGTGAGTAATCAAATTGACGCCAGTAACATGACGAATTTCCACTTTGATATGTGGACACCTGACGCAACACAATTCAGGGTAAAACTTGTGGATTTTGGTGCGGATGGAGCCTTTGGTGGTGGTGATGATACCGAACATGAGCTAACTTATGAATCACCTTCTATCGCGCAATGGAATAGCTATGACATTCCTCTATCAGATTTTACCGGATTGACCTCAACTGGGAATATTGCACAATTGATCTTTGCAGGTATGCCAGCCGGGGCAGCTACCGCATTCATCGATAACATTTATTACTATCGTGATGTAATTGAACCCGAAACTGCAGCTCCCACCCCTACTCAGGCAGCGGGTGATGTGATCTCAATGTTCAGCGATGCCTACACCGACGTTCCAGTCGACACATGGCGTACCGTTTGGTCAGATGCAATATTCGAAGATGTGACACTGGCAGGGAGTGCCGTTAAGAAATACACGAACTTGAGCTTCGTAGGCATTGAAACAGTAGCAAACCCAATCGACGCCTCGGCAATGGAAAATTTCCATTTTGATTTATGGACACCTGATGCAGAAACATTCCGTGTCAAATGGGTAGATTTTGGAACAGATGGTGCATTTGGCGGCGGTGATGATACCGAACATGAAATAGCCTATGAAAATCCAGATCTGGGTCAATGGGTAAGTTTCGACATACCTATGTCCGCATTTTCGGGATTAGGTGGCCGATCTGCTTTAGGGCAATTGATTCTGTCGGGTAATCCTGCCGGAGCATTCTCTGCATTCATCGACAATGTATATTTCTATTCAGGCAGTGTGGTCACTCCTGAGCCTGTGGTGGCAGCTCCTGCTCCTACGCAGGATGCGGCAGATGTGATTTCTATGTTCAGCGACAATTATACCGATGTACCAGTAGACACGTGGAGAACCGACTGGTCTTCTGCAGCATTGGAAGATGTGGTAATCGATGGCAGTGCCATGAAAAAGTATACCAATCTGAGCTTTGTTGGCATTGAAACCGTATCTAATCAGATCGATGCTTCAGGCATGAGTCATTTCCATTTCGATCTTTGGACGCCTGAAGCAGAGACATTCCGCGTCAAGTGGGTGGACTTTGGAGCGGATGGTTCCTTCGGTGGTGGAGACGATACTGAACATGAACTCACCTATGAGAACCCTGCGCAAAGTCAATGGGTAAGCTTTGAAATTCCTATGTCAGATTTTGTCAACCTTGGATCAACATCCAATTTGGCACAATTGATCTTTTCAGGTGCTCCTGCGGGATTATTTACGGCATTTGTTGATAATGTGTATTTCTATAATGAATCCACAGGTCCAGAAGATGCACCTACCGTAGCGGCAGCGGCACCAACCCAGGATGCGGCGAATGTGATCTCCTTGTTCAGTGATAGCTACACCGATGTTCCAGTTGATACCTGGAGAACCAGCTGGTCAGCGGCAGATTTTGAGGATGTGGTGATCGATGGCAGTGCCATGAAGAAATACACCAACCTCACTTTCGTGGGAATTGAAACGGTGACTAACCAGATCGATGCTTCTGGTATGACCAACTTCCGATTCGATCTGTGGACGCCCAATGCGACGCAATTCCGGGTGAAACTGGTAGACTTTGGTCCTGATGGTGCCTTCGGTACCGGTGATGAAACCGAGTATGAAATCACGTATGAGAGCCCTACTCAAGGTGAATGGATCAGCTTCGACATTCCTTTGACCGATTTTGCAGGATTGACCAATACGACCAATATCGCGCAGCTGATCTTTGCAGGCATGCCTGACGGAGCAGCTACTGCTTTCATTGATAATGTGTATTTCTACAATGGATCTACAGGTTCCGGTGATGCGCCTACTGTGGCGGCAGCGGCACCAACCCAGGATGCGGCGAATGTGATCTCCTTGTTCAGCGACAGCTACACCGACGTACCTGTTGACACCTGGAGAACCAGCTGGTCAGCAGCGGATTTCGAGGATGTGGTGATCGATGGCAGCGCCATGAAGAAGTATACCAACCTCACCTTCGTGGGAATTGAAACGGTGACTAACCAGATCGATGCTTCCGGCATGACCAACTTTCGATTCGATCTGTGGACGCCCAATGCGACGCAATTCCGAGTGAAACTGGTGGACTTTGGTCCTGATGGTGCCTTCGGTACCGGAGATGAAACCGAGCATGAAATCACGTATGAAAGCCCTGCGCAAGGCGAATGGATCAGCTACGACATTCCTTTGACCGATTTTGCAGGGTTGACCAATACGACCAATATCGCGCAGTTGATCTTCGCTGGTATGCCTGACGGAGCAGCTACTGCTTTCATTGATAATGTATATTTCTACAATGGATCTACTGGTTCCGGTGATGCACCTACTGTAGCGGCAGCGGCACCAACCCAGGATGCGGCAAATGTGATCTCCTTATTCAGTGATAGCTACACTGATGTTCCAGTTGATACCTGGAGAACCAGCTGGTCAGCGGCAGATTTTGAGGATGTGGTGATCGATGGCAGTGCCATGAAGAAATACACCAACCTCACCTTTGTGGGAATCGAAACGGTGACTAACCAGATCAACGCTTCTGGCATGACCAACTTCCGATTCGATCTGTGGACGCCTAATGCGACGCAATTCCGGGTGAAACTGGTAGACTTTGGTCCTGATGGTGCCTTCGGTACCGGTGATGAAACCGAGCATGAAATCACGTATGAAAGCCCTGCTCAAGGCGAATGGATCAGCTACGACATTCCTTTGACCGATTTTGCAGGGTTGACCAATACGACCAATATCGCGCAGTTGATCTTCGCAGGTATGCCTGACGGAGCAGCTACTGCATTTATTGATAACGTATATTTCTACAACGATGTAGTAGTTCCTTGTGAGTCAGGATTGACTGGTAATGTACCTGTAGGTGACAATTACGTACTGGTATGGGCAGATGAGTTCGATGCATCCGGGGCGGTATGTAATGAAAATTGGCATCACCAGACTCAAATCCCTACGCCAGGTGGCTGGTTCAATGGTGAAGAGCAGCATTACACCGATCGTCTGGACAACTCATTTGTGGAAGATGGACTACTGAACATTACGGCTAAAAGAGAGAACTTCACTGATCAGGGATTGACCAGAAGTTATACCTCTGCCCGATTGAACTCTAAGTTTGCTTTTACCTACGGACGAGTAGACGTAAGAGCAAAGCTTCCTGCTGGATCAGGTACATGGCCTGCCATCTGGATGTTAGGACGTGAAGTAAATGAGCCCGGAGGATTCTGGTTCGATGAATTTGGCACGACTAATTGGCCTGCGGTAGGGGAAATTGACATCATGGAGCACTTTGGTAACCAAAATGCTGTTATTCATGGAACCATCCATACCCCTGCAAGTTTTGGTGCACCTACGACCACTGGAACGATCAATAACCCTACGTTCGATACGGAGTTTCACGACTATTCAATCATTTGGGATGAAAATGAGATCGTGTTCCTGATGGATGATGTACCCTATTACGTCTACAACCCTGCTAATAAGTCCGATGAAAACTGGCCCTTCTACAAACCTCAGTACCTATTGCTGAATGTGGCCATGGGTGGATTTTCCGGAACCATTCCTCCCGAATGGCAGGAAGGGACCATGCAAATTGATTACGTGCGGGTGTATCAGAAGGAGTTTGTGCCACCCACAGAACCTACTGTGGCCGCGGATGCACCAACGGAGGATCCGGCCAATGTGATCTCCATGTTTAGTGACGAGTACACGGATGTGCCTGTCGATACCTGGAAAACCGTATGGTCTGACGCCACCTTCGAGGACGTGACCATTGCTGGTAGTGCGATGAAGAAGTACACCAACCTAAATTTCGTGGGTATTGAAACGGTGGCCAATCAAATTGATGCGTCTGATATGACCAACTTCCGATTTGACCTTTGGACACCAGATGCTTCCCAATTCAGAGTGAAACTGGTTGATTTCGGGCCAGATGGTGCATTCGGAACCGGTGACGAAACGGAGCATGAGATCACTTTTGACAATCCGTTTCCTGGTCAGTGGAATAGTTTTGACATTCCTTTATCTGATTTCACTAGCCTGATCAACACAACGAACATTGCTCAATTGATCTTTGCGGCCGCTCCTGCTGGAGCAGCTACGGCGTTCATTGACAATGTGTACTTCTACAAAAAACTTACTGCGCCGGAAACCGCGGCTCCGACCCCAACGCAGGATCAGGCAGACGTCATTTCTATGTTCAGTGATGAATACACAGATGTACCTGTAGACACCTGGAGAACGAGTTGGTCCGTGGCCGACTTTGAAGATGTGACCATCGATGGCAGTGCGATGAAGAAGTATTCGAACCTAAGCTTTGTGGGTATCGAAACAGTAGCTAACCAAATCGATGCATCCGGCATGGACAACTTCCATTTTGACTACTGGTCTCCGGATGGAGAAACCTTCCGTGTAAAGTGGGTTGATTTTGGACCAGATGGCGCATTTGGTGGTGATGATGATACCGAACATGAGATCGTTTACGAAAATCCTGATCAAGGTCGATGGGTGAGTTTCGATATTCCTATGTCTGCCTTTGCCGGGTTGACCAATCGCTCGAACCTGGCTCAGTTGATTTTCTCAGGAAATCCTGCGGGCGAGTTCACCACGTTCATCGATAATATCTATTTCTACACCGGACCTCTGGCGACTCCTGAGCCAGCAACGGCCGCTCCCGACCCTACAGAAGCACCCGCTCAGGTGATCTCCATGTTCAGTGATGTGTATGATGATGTTCCGGTAGATACCTGGAGAACAAGCTGGTCGGTGGCAACACTGGAAGATGTGCTGATTGATGGAAGTGCCATGAAGAAATACACGACACTGAGCTTTGTCGGAATCGAAACGGTCTCCAATCAGATCGATGCGTCCAACATGACGAATTTCCGATTTGACCTGTGGTCTCCGAATGCGACAGTATTCAGGGTGAAGCTGGTAGATTTCGGACCCGATGGAGCCTTCGGTGGTGGAGATGACAATGAGTATGAACTGGCGTTTGATAATCCTGAACAGAACGAATGGGTATCCTTCGATATTCCTCTGTCAGAATTTATTGGCCTGGCTTCCAGAGAGAACATTGCTCAGCTGATCTTCTCCGGAGGTCCTGCTGGATTCCTTACGGCCTTTATTGACAATGTTTACTTCTACGATGGCACTGCTGATGTAGAAGCTCCAAGTATACCTGCTAACCTGACCGCTGCCAATGTAACGGATACATCATTTGATGTAAACTGGGCTGCATCTACCGATAACGTTGGTGTGGTCGGGTACAATGTCTATTTGGATGGTGTCTTACAGGACAAAGTCGCCACCACTTCATTCACTTTTGATGGTTTGACTGCTTCCACCACGTATGAGGTGCAGGTTGAAGCCTATGATGCAGCAGGCAATACAGCGGCCAGTGATGTTCTTAGCACAACTACAGCAGCTCCTCCATGTTCCGATACGTTAGTGGATCTCGCAGATTTCGAAGTGAATGATGGGGTTTGGAGATGGAACCGAAGAAGTGCGAACCTGGTGCGAAGCAAGTACCTGGCCAATTCAGGCAAGTTCTCTGTGAAAGTGAAACGAAGAATTCGTACCACGAATCTGGACTTGTCCTCATTCGAAGACCTGAGCATTTCATTCAATTTCTTGTCCTTCGGTGTGAAAGATGATGGCGGACTAATTCTGGAAATGTCTACCGATGGTGGAAATACATTCGTAGAAGTGGACCGATGGACAGTGAATACGGATTTTGTCAATAAACAACGAGCATTCGTATCCGTAGACCTGAGTGGTCCATTTTCCTCTGCAACTCGATTCAGACTCAAAAAACGTCCAGTGAGAAGAGGCGGAAACATTTTCGTGGACGACATAGAGATCTCTGGATGTAGCACGGGTGGCAGCGTCAATGTACTTACCCGAGAGGCTTCAGATCGTGTCGAAGAGATCAAAACCTTCGACATCAGTCAACTGGAAGAGGTCAGCATCTACCCTAACCCGGTTCTTGAAACGCTGAATATCAGAGGCGTCCAGGAAAATAGTCAGCTTGAACTAATTAACCTTTCTGGGCAAGTGATCCTGAAAGCCACTGGCGTCAATCAACTGGATGTACGGGATGTACCTGATGGCATCTATTTGCTACGCGTAACGAATGATGAAGAGGTGATCACACTTCGAATCAATAAACAGTAAACTTTTAACTCTAACTCTCATATTAATGGAAAGGCCGCTCAATCCCGATGGCTATCGGGAGAGCGGCTTTTTTTGTTTTGAATAGGCTCAAGGATTAAAAAGAATTATGCTTCTGTTGCGTCATGCTTCGGGAATGACTTTCATGCCTTCCAACAGCTGACCATGTCGATGGAGCTACCCTCCATGCTAATATTTACATGCCCATGCCTATATCATGTATGGTCATGCCGAAGTTTATTCCGTCATGCAAATAATTTAAGTATCATGCCAAATTTTATACCACCATGCTAGCACCCGGCAGCTCCATGGCTCCCATGAGCACACAAAAGAGAAGCATGCAGGGTAAGGTAGCTACTATGAAGGGTAAAAGGGCTTCCATGACGTGGTTCATAGCCACCATGAAGGGTTAACGGACTCCCATGACGGGCAATTTGCTACCATGAGGGGTTAAAAAACTTCCATGACACGTTCACTTGCATCATGGCCGAGCCAGTATAAGCCACATGGCACCATAAAATTTGCTGTGAAATCTCTTTTTTGTTTCATGGGACTGTTGAGATCACCAGGGCATTATTGGGTGCAGAAATGAGCCATCTTATATAAGCTACTTATTCATCACTTCAATATCGCTTAGAGCTTATGGGTAGTTTTTTATGATCGATTCAATATAATACTTACAATTGTGAAACTTTTCCCGGGCACATCCAGTATTATACTTACAATTGTGAAAGTTTATGCAAAACCTGAAACTTGGAAACTTTGAAGAATTGGTACTCCTACTCGTAGGTGTACTCTATGATCAGGCCTATTCTGTATCCATCGTAGATGAGTACAAAAAGCAAACAGGCAAGAACATCAACATCAGTGCGATTCATACGGTCCTGTACCGACTAGAAGAGAAAGGCTACCTAGAATCCCGATTAGGTGAGCCAGGAAGTGGTCGCGGCGGTAAACGAAAAAGGTTGTTTTTCCTGACTGCTTTTGGCGTGAAGACACTGGACGATATTCAGGCATTGCGTGATCAGCTGCGCTATCAAATCCCTAAACCTGCCTTGCAGAACCTGTCATGAGTGCTCCAACCTATCGGGAACCCCCAAAGCTGGCTCTCCAGTTTTTCCGGTGGTACTGTCGGAAAGATCGGCTGGAGGAACTGGAAGGCGATCTCGAAGAAATGCATGAACGCCGACAACTGCGGAATTTCTCCAACATGAGACTTGGTCTGTCTTTTTGGTGGGACGTCATCCGGTGCTTTAAAAAATATTCGGTCAAAAAATCAAAAACTCAAATGAACACTTCACTCTATCGATCCTACGTCAAGGTGGCCTTGCGAAACACACGTAAGAACCTTGGTCCGGTACTGATCAACATCATTGGCCTTGGTCTTTCTCTGGGCTTTTGTTTCACCGTGTACATGTTACACGCCTACAACCTCGAATTCGATTTTTTCCATAAAAACTCAGCGGATGTTCATCGCATGCACAGCATCCGTTGGTATAATGAGCAACCGCTGCGATATGAATATGTGCCAATTCCATTCATCGATAAAGTGGAAGAAGAGATTCCAGGCGTAGAAGAAGTGACTTATTTTGATATTCATCAGGCAACCCTGAAGGTAGCGAATACCAATTATCAGTCAAGTGGGGAATACTTCTCACAAGCCGTTGCTTCTGCCCGATCAAACTTCCTGGACATGTTCGATCTTCCGCTTAAAAGTGGTAGCAACGAAAGCCTACAAGATGAATCTGCCGTATTCATCACAGAAGAAACAGCCGAACAACTTTTTGATGACCTCTCTCCCATTGGAGAAACCATTACGATTTTCATCGGTCAGGAAAAAGGAATTGATCTACAGGTAGCGGGTGTCTTTGAAAAGATTCCATTAAACACAAGCTTTCATTTTGATGTTTTGGTCAATCACGAAGCTGTTCTCAAAGTGTTAGAATCTTCCGCATCCAGCTGGAAACGGAGCGATAATGTGGCCCTCTTATTTAGAAGTAAGGTACCTGATCAGGTAGCAGTTGCTGTTCAGGAATTTTTACCCGAACAAAATGAAAAACAGGAGAATTGGAAAATTTCTGAGATCGAAGTTCATCCTTTAATTGATCCTTTGCTTACAGATGGATATGTCTACTCCTCTCCCACTAACAATCGGGTCCGGGCTTCAGCATTGATCATTTTTAGTATCATGGCGCTGCTGATCTTATTAATTACTTGTTTCAATCTCGCCAATACATCTATCGCATTGATGACCAAACGTGTTCGTGAGATAGGCATTCGTAAAACCCTTGGTACCACTAACTTCAAATTGTTTGAGCAATTCATGATGGAAATGCTTGTGATCACTTTTTTCGCCTTCATCATTGCTCTGCTCATGGCCAATCCTATCTCAGAACAACTCTTTGGATTGTTTGGGGTCTCCTTCCTATTGCAGGATGTCAGCATTTTGCGATTCATCCCATTTGTTTTGACATTCCTCCTGATCTGTACTTTTTTGGCAGGCATTCTTCCGGCCATGTATGCGTGGAAATTCTCTCCTTCTATCATTCTCAGTGGCAAACAATCTCTAAAAGGTGTGGGCTGGTTTCAAAAATCGTTGACCATCGGTCAGTATGTGGTTTCTATATGTTTACTTATATGTGCCTGGACTTTTGGCCAAAACAATAAATACCTCGGAGAGATCGATCTGGGCTACAATTACAATCAGGTGGCCATGCTTCCATTGGATTCACCTCAAGATTTCGAACAAGTGAGGAACGATCTCAATCAACTTGCTTCGACCACTCATGTGATCGGTACGCAACATCATCATGGCGCCGCAGGTGTCTTGAGCACCTTAGCTTCCGATACCGCAGATTTGGAGATTACTACATTCAAAATTGGCGAAGGCTATCTGGAAACGATGGAAATCAATGTGACTCAGGGCAGAAAATTCATTACAGGTTCTGAATCGGATCGGGAACGATCCATCATTGTCAGCGAAGAATTTGCCTTCCGTTACCTGGACCAAAGTAATCCGTTAGGTCAGCAAGTTGAATTTGATGGCGTCAAAAGAATCGTGGTTGGTGTGGCTTCGGATATCATACATGAAGTTTTTGCTGATTACAAAAGAAGACCAGTCGCTTATCTGGCGGCTGACCCTACGAATTACGGCATGCTGATACTAAAAACAACGGCCTCCGACACAGAAGCATTGGAGAATGAATTGAAGGCTTATTGGTCTGATAACTTTGATACCCCTTACCGGGGACAAGGTCAACGGATGATATCTTCCTTCTATGCAACCAGAGATGCACGAAACCTGAAGTTGATCTTCATGAGCATTGCCATTCTAGGATCTCTATTGAGTACCATTGGAATTTTCTCCCTGGCGGTGATGAACATTGCTAAACGAACGAAGGAGATCAGTATCCGACGTGTATTAGGGGCTACTTCTCGCCAGGTATTGGTCATTATTTACCGGTCTTTTGGTTGGATCATCGGCTTATCAATTGTTCTGGGGATCGTGAGTGGCGTATTCCTTAGTAAAGCGGTGCTGTCATCGATCTACAAGTTTTATCTGTCAGCACCTATTCTTGACTCGACAATGATTGGTTTATCCATTATGATCATAGCGATATTGTTCATCACCGCAGCTGCATTCAGCCGTATCATAGCCAATCCCAGCGAAGGATTGCGGACGGAGTGATCTCTGCTACTAAAGCTTTGCTGCAATGTTTTGTATGATCTGTATTACTTGATCCAACGAATCAAAAATGTAGTATTTACCCTGAAAACTGTGACGGTCGTAAGACTCGCCGGAAGCCAAGGCATCCAAATTAAATTGGACCTGGTTTTCCGGCTTATAGGCTTCAAATACTTCAGAAGAGGAATAAAAAGTAGCGCCAAAAGCTTTGATTCCATGGGCTTCCCTGATCAGTCCTAATTCAATAAACATACCACCGATAAAATCCAGTGCGGGTAACAGATCGGTGCGTTTGTTGTCGTATGCGCTGATATAAGTATGTGCCAGTAACTGGTACATATCGGAATATTCTTGCTGGATCAGAAATGGCGCATGGCCCATGATGTCATGCCATATGTCTGGCTCATCGCAGTATTCGAGTTCTTGTGGTGTTCTGACAAAACAGGTCAATGGCATCTTGTATTCAGCAATCATGCCATACCATTCTCTTTGTTCCAGAATGAGGTGATCATTCGTCTGAATGAAGGTATATCTTGTGTAATTTTTGAAAACCATGTTCAGGTCTTCGGCAAGAGGTCGTTTACTATGATCCAGTCCTAATTTTGATAACCCTGAGATCCATAAAGTCGAAATCGCATTGAGTGATTGAAGGTTTTGGAAGTGTCTCTCGAACAAAACTTTCCAATGATCATCATCTACACTCGGATCAAAGTGCCTTTTGGGTTTGATGATGTTGACATCTCTTAGGTTTCCTGTGATATCCATAAGTAATCAGGTCACTAAAGATACGGACACTTATCTTTAATTCATGAAAGATCAAGCATTCGAAAAGTTCATCCGCCGATTGTCTTCGTTCATGGTCATCACTCCCGAAGAAGTGCATATGCTGCGTGATTTGGTACCCATTCATACCTACCAAAAAGGTGATTTTTTGATCCGAGCAGGAGACATCTCCAAGTCATTTTTCTATAATGCCTCAGGTTTCGTTCGATTGTTCTACCTATTAAATGGAGAAGAAAAGACCGCCTATTTTTATGACGAAGGCTCATTCATCAGTGCATATTCTTCCTTCCTCAGACAAGAACCTTGTTCCTTCTTTCTGCAGGCGGCTGAAGAAACACAAGTTGCCACCATTTCCATAGAAGCTTCTGAAAGCATCCTGGCCTATTCTACGAAGTTTGAGAAGTTAGCCAGAATAGCAATGGAAGAAGAAATGATCAGCCTGCAGGAAATCATCGCTTCTTTGATCACCTTGAGTCCCGAGAAGCGATACCTTGAATTACTAAAAAGAAATCCAACCGTATTTCAGAAAGTACCTCAAACACAGATTGCTTCTTTTCTAGGCGTAAAACCGGAATCTCTGAGTCGCATCAAAAAGCGAAGTATGGAACGATCTTAACCAAAGTCAATAATTGCCTCCTCACCAGGAGTTCTCTTTGCTCGTAAAAGAAAACTTCTCATGAAAAAAACTTACTTGACCCTCTGCATCATCGGATTCATCCTACCCAACATTTGGGTAACTATCGAATCCTATGAAACCGGTAACATCTTGTTGTACATGGATCCTGTCGCCACCTTTCAGCGCATGTTTGCCAATCGTATATCAATGATTTTCGCCATCGATCTGTTCTTTGCAGTGGCGGTGTTTTTCATCTGGAGCTACCACGAAGCCAAACAAAGTCGTATGAAACATCTTTGGGTTGTATGGGTGTTCACGATGCTGCTAGGTTTAGCCGGAGGCTTTCCTTTGTTTCTTTATCTCCGGAAGCGTCAGCAGCAGTAATCTGGTTACTCTCAGTAACCAGATTACTGCTGCTACTCCTTTCGCAACGCCATCCCAGGATTCTTTCTTAGCAAGGGAATAGACTGTGCAAATACAACTGCCAAAATGGTCAGGCAAACCAGCACCGTAGGGACCATAAAAACCGAAAACTTCAGTCCCACCTGAAGGTCAAAATTCGCTAACCAGTATTGTGCAAACCAGATGCTCGCTGGTAGTGCCACGATCAATGCAATGATGGTCATTATGGCAAATTGCTTGCTGAGTATTCCCATTACATGGACAGGAGAAGCACCTAATACTTTTCGAATACTGACTTCTTTGATTCGTCTGCGAATCTCTACGGAAGCCACACCCAGCAGCCCAACACATGAAATGATCAGCGCCAATGAAGTGAGTATACCTACCAACCCTAGCATATGTTGTTCACCCTTGTACAATCGTGCTACCCGAGCCTCTAAAAATTCTGAGATGAAAAACGAGTTTGGCGACGTAGCCTTGACCAAAGATTCCAGTTCTTGCAAATTATTCGGCACATTACTTTGCTCTATACGAACCAACCATTGTGAGGCCCACTCCGGTCGATAAGCGAGCACGGTAGGTTCAATGGCATTTTTTAAAGAGTAGTGATGGAAATCATTGATCACTCCGACAATAGGGCCTTGTTCATCTCTCCACCGGGCGAATTTTCCGACCACTTCTCCACCCAGTGCCTGGGCCATGGATTCGTTTACAAGAAAGGCAATCCCTGTATCTAATTTTCTGAAATTCTCACCTTCAATTAATGCAATACCCATCGTAGCAAGAAAGGACTCATCAGTCCATATCATATTGATCGTTCCTTCAAGTTCAGCAGGCTCCTCCGCAAAATTAAAAGTCTCATAACTCAACTGCTCACCTACAAGGTTGGAAGTGCGACCTACTCCTTTCACGCCAGGGATGCTTGATATCTGATGCTTGATCTGTTGATGTTGATCATGAAAGCGTTCTCTCAAGTCACCATATGTTTTGATAGCCAGTACACTTTCCTTGTCGTAACCCAGGTCTTGCGCTTCTATAAAGCGTAATTGCTCCCAAATAACCACTCCACCGATGAAAACAAACAGTGACAAGGAAAATTGCAATACGATCAGCGCTTTTCGGAAATAAGAAATGGTTGATTGAGGTGACTCATTTCTGGTAACTGTCTGAAGTGGATCTTGTGCCGTGACCAACAGCGCAGGATACAACCCCGATAGAAATCCTATCAAGATTGCAACACCAAAAAGCATCAAAAGATAGGACGGAGCCAGAAATATTGCTACTGTTACTTGCATCCCCATCGCTTGATTATACCAGGGGAGCAAAGCGATGGCCAAGCCTATTGCTGCTCCAGCAGCAATTAAACTCGATAACATGGATTCGATCTGTAACTGCATGATCAGATTAGACCTTGCTGCACCTACCAGCTTCCGGACACCCAGCTCGCGTACCCGGCGCAAGCCAATGGCTGTAAATATGTTGACAAAGTTTACGGCCGCAATTAATAGGATAAATAATGCCAGTGAGCCAAAAATGATCACATACGTCATATCACTGTTCTCTCCCATTTCCTGAATGCGATGAGACTTCAAATGAATTTCTGTCAATGGCATTACTTCAAAGTAGTTGTTGCCATACTCATCCCAATACTCTTCAGGAATATAGAATTTCTGAAAATCCAGCATGGCAGACCTTAGCTCATCATATGTTACTTCCGGTCGTGTTTTCACATAGGTATACATCACCATCCAGCCTGGATTATTCACCCAATCCGGAGGAGTATTGGCATAAAAAGTATCCATGGACAAGAGCACATCAATTTTCAGATGGCTGGTGGCTGGCAAATCCTTGAAAACCGCTACCACTTCCAATTCCTGGCCGTCATTGATCTCAATAATTTGTCCTATTGCAGATTCATCACCAAACAACCGTTGCACGAGGGATTCACTCAGCACAGCTGTATTAGGACGAGTCAATGGCTTATCTGAGCCGATCGTCAACTGAACATCAAATATCGAAAATACCGTACTATCCGCCTGAAAAATATCCATTGCAGTGGTTTGCGCTTGTTTCGTAGATACGATAGACATGCCTGACGAATATCTGGCAAACCTGGCGATTGAATTCATTTGAGGAAAGAACTCACTCAACTTCTCGGCAAGGATGACCGAAGACTTAGCCCACTCCTGATGAGTGGAGATGCGATAGATCTGCTCGTGTTCTGAAATGTGTTTTTCATAACCCAATTCTCGATCAACATGGACCAAAATCAACAGACTCACTCCAAGTCCAAACGCCATACCAATGATGTTTCCGGCATGGAAAACCTTGAATCGTTGCAGATTTCTCAAACTAAGTTTCAGGTAGTGCGAAATGTTGTAAAAGGGATTCATGACATTTGAGTTTTGACCAAACCTGGAATTGTACATTCGTATGAAAAGCAGTGCGTTCCAGGCATAGCGCCACCTGGCTTTTCTCGGGCCAGATTCCTGCACCCATAGTTCAAAAAGTTCTTCGAGATCTCCAGCGATCTCATTGGCATAGATCGGGTTGCAATACCAAAGCAGCAGTCGATTGATCCATCTTGGTGTCTGAGGTCTCATAGACTATCCCAGCTGATTTTAGTGATATCTCCCCAGATATTGTTGCGAATATCCCGGGCGGTCAGGATCGCTTTCTTGCCTTCTGCCGTAAGGGCAAATAGCCGTTTGGTTCGTCCACCTCGATTTTCGGTGGCCCCTCCCATCCTGCTCTCCAGAAACCCCTTCTTCTCTAGTCGGATCAAGGTTGAGTGAATCGTGCTTATGGTAATGTTTCTTTGCGTTCGATTGAGTAGTTCAGCCTGAATGGTGACCCCATACGCATCGTCATCCAACACTCCTACACACAATAAACAAAGCTCTTCGAACTCACCGATTGAACTTCTTTCCATATTTCATCAGGTTTTGCCGATGTAATATTACGACGGTTTTTGAGATTAGTTCAGGTTTTGCCGATATAATCTAAACAATAGCCGTTTAAAACAGTGTGAATGATAAAATACCGACCTTTTGACCGAATCAATTACTTTAGAATATTGCTTTACAGATTCCTTTATTGGTGTGGAGATAAACTGATGATATGAGAAAAAAGGATCCTAATCCTGTTGAGATCGCAAGTGGTTATTACGAAGAAGGTGGTTTGTTTTTCACTGACCTTGATGTTACCATTTTCCTTGAAAAACATCAACAGTCTGATTATCAATACTTAACGCCTGACTTTGGTCATTTATTGATTTCGAGAGAAAGTCAATCTCAACGCAATGTGATCCTGGACGTCTCCCTGATTAAGAAGGAAGCAAATGATTATTCCAAAACAATAAGTCGGCACTATCCATTTAAATACATCGAATCCTCATATGAGGGAATTACCTCTGCCGCCAAATGGGATATACCAATAAGAATGCATCAAAATGGTGATGTGATTAAAATTATCAATCAGGATAGTTACTATCAATTCAACCTGAAAACTGGAGAAGTCATTGATCTTATCAAGTTACTGGGTTACAATGATGGTTGGGGTTTGACCCGAATTGACAAGAACTTAAATCTGATAGAAATTGAAAGTCGGAAGCAATCCAGCTTACCTAGAATATTGGAATTGATCAGGCATATCTCCATTCTAAAGATTCTTTTTGCCTGATCTCCTGCGGTGAATTGGTACGGTATGACCTAAAAGCACCTTACGACCTGCTACGTTTTCCAATTGATAAAAATGATCAACAATGGGAGGCATTCCCAATGTTGGAAGCGGAATCCTTATGGTCAATTGAACCTACGGATCAAGTGCATGTATTTAGGGTTGTTCTTTGTGATTTTCCATATTTCGCGATCGTACTTGACGTGAATACAGGGAAGCATATCTTTGAAGAAGAAGACCCCAAGTCGAAGCAATGAAGCACGCTTTCTCAGGTGACCGAGGCCTTCCTCAACCAGAACAACACCCCACATAATCCCGCAAGAATTCCAGTGACTACTACCCTGTCCCATTCCATGTGAATGGCATGTGTTAGTAATGCTCCGATCATGATCACCGCAAGGCCTAACGCAGCCTTTGAGGCCATTTTTGGAATAAACACGAATACTGCTCCTACCAACTCCAGCCCTCCAACCAATAAGTAGATATGATCCGGATATCCCCAGTCCCTAAACATGGTTGCCCAGGAATCCATCCGTGTGAATTTTGCCTGCCCAGCCAGTATAAACTCCAATCCAAGCACGACCTGAAGTATCCAGGCAAATACATTTTTAACTTTTCTTTTATCCATTTTGTCTAGTTTTAGAATAATGCCCTTTTTAGACCTTTATGGCCGATAGGCAAATGACAAGAAAGTCTGAAATGGTGTATGAAGTGGCGCACTTTATAAATTGACCCAACAAATTGAACCGTGAATCAGATTGGTTTTGATATCCCTTCCATTGCCTTGATCGTCTCAATCATTGGCTTGACCTGGTCAGCTTTTTTGGCCCTGCATCGCAAGGGTAATCGCGCTGCAAATCTATACCTGGCCATGTTGATCGGGGTGTTGACTGTTTTTGTGTTGCGGCGAGGCGCACAACTTGAGTCTGATGGGCTATTGCTGTACTTATATTTCCTTTCTCATGGCCTTAGTTTTATCATCGGGCCTTCCATTTATTTACACATATCCATCATAGTTGGTAACAAAACGAAGAAACCATACTTACATTTTATTCCCTTTCTGACCATGAGCCTGATGCTTACAACAGCCTATTTCTATCGGGATCAAATCACCACGATGCAAGACACCTTTTTGTTGAAATGTATCGCATTATCAGAAATTGGAATACAGGTGATCCATTTGATCGGTTATCTGCTCATGACGCGGAATTTGATCCGAAGTTTTGAATTGGCTAGTCAAAACCGACTATCAACAATACCATCCATTAATCTAAAGTGGTCGCGGGGCCTTTTGGTCATCACCTCCATTTTGGGTGGGTTGATCCTTTTGCTTTCACTACTCATCATCACAGGTGGCTATTACGCCATTAACAATACGGCTGATGGACTATTCCTGATCACCATCTTGTTCATCATCGCCAGTCTAATTTTCAAATCCTGGAATAACCCGGAGATCATTTATCATTCAAATGAGGGCCATCAAAAATACAATCAATCTCCGCTTACCAATCCGGAAATCACAACATTGCGCAACTCCCTGGAAGCGAGCATTCAGCAAGAAATTTATCTCAAATCTGATCTTACTTTACAGGAACTATCGACAGTCATCGATACCAAACCATACATGCTTTCTCAACTCTTGAATGAAAGCTATCAGCAGAACTTTTTCAACTTCATTAATGAGCACAGAATTAACTATGCAAAACATCAGATCCAGCAAGGTTTTTTGGAAAAACAAACAGTGGAGGCATTGGCTTATGCAGCTGGATTCAATAGTAAAAGTACATTTAACCGTGCTTTCCGAAAATGGGAAGGTCAGTCGCCTAAGGAATACCTAAGCACCCTAACCTGACATCCCTTTATCTTCGCCGAATATGTCCACCACCCTTAACATCGGCCTCATCGACACACCACTTTCCAGGACTCCCTCATCCTCTCATATCCATCGATGGCCGGGTGGTCCTGAGCTTACATCCTCAAATTACCTTGCTCACGCGGACATCAATGTGGGGCTTTTACTAGGCAGTGAATCTGTGGAAAGCACTCCGATCCTACCGGAATGCAATATCTACCTAGCCGAAGCAGTGCAAGACTCCAACCTGACCTTGCGGTTACTGGAAGGTTTGGAATGGATGATTGAACAACCCGTAAATGTGGTTGCGATGCCCTTTGGAGAACATCACGGGTCTCCATTTATGATCCCACTGATACAGCAGCTACTAGATAGGGACATATTACCTGTTGCCGCCATCGGTAACAAGGGTGCCGGGCAATTCAGTGCACCAGGTTGTTATCAAGGTGTATTATCGGTGGGTGGAACAGATGAATCCGGTGAAGTTGCACCCTATTCCGGAAGTCTGAATTTGCCAGATGGGAAGTGCCTAAAACCGGAAGTATTGATGAATGGGGCAGTAATAACCGACCATCGAACCATGCAGGGAACGTCATTTGCCACGACAAAATTGGCAGGACATTTAGCCATTTTACGCGATAAATATCCAAACGTCAACTACCAACATTTCATAAACCTTACTTACGTATCCTGCAATCCTGTTTCAGCTGAATTTAAGCACCGATGTGTACATGGTGTTTTGAATACGGAACGGCTCAAGGGTCCTCTGAAAAACGTAGAAACCCTTGCTCCTCAAACGCTAACTATTCCTGGGAAGTTTACAGATCCTTTCTTGCTCAGGCAAATGCAGCAATCCCCGCCAGACAAAATCCTGGATGCCATTGTTTGTCCAAAAAACTCAGATTTAGCGGCCTATCCGGACATTGAGGTAGTCAAATCTTTTGCAAACGACCAGATCCTGGTGATCAAGGCTTTAGTCAGCACGCTCCTCATGATGCACACGCAACCGGACATTCTAGTACTGCAATCGCAGGAAATACCCCCTATCTCCATACTGCAACTGCGGTAAATTCATTACGCTATTAGGTGAATTGGTTCTTCATTCCATAGCTTGGCAAAACACAACCAATTTTTGAGTAACAACATGATCTACATTTTTGCAAATTCGGTCAATGGACAAATGTCCATTTATCTCGACGAGAAGCTTCGCCCAATTCCGAACCCACAAGTTTTAAAGGATTTATTTCCAGATCCAGTCACATATATCTCCTATGACAATGATCAAATACTTGCAGGTCACATTGGTATTAATTTACCAACAACTTGTCGCCTCGTTCGGCCAGAAGGCCAAGCGCCAGTCTACCTTGTTGACCAAGATGGAAGCGGAACACTATCATTAAGGCACATCGTAGATCAGGACACTTTTAATGCCTATCAATTTGATTGGAATAAGATTCAAGATCTTCCAGCGTCTGATCCTACCTGGAACATCGCAAAAGGAGCAGACATCAGCAACCTGGGATCCGCTTCCAATACCTGGATGCATCGATTACAAGTGGATTTCAGTGCTGAAAATGGACCAGCAGTACGCATCCCACACCTCAATGTTATTCACCGATTGGGCAAAGACAATGACCTCTTCTGCATCTGGAAAAATGGTACGGGAACCCATAAGACGGAAGTACATCAACTTACGGCATCCAGCAATTACGCCAAAGCCGGGATTCAAGTCGGCACCGCTTTTGATG
Organism: Cytophagales bacterium; assembly: GCA_033344775.1. Lineage (NCBI taxonomy): Bacteria > Pseudomonadati > Bacteroidota > Cytophagia > Cytophagales > Cytophagales bacterium. The sequence continues at coordinate 380,807 of JAWPMT010000001.1, forward strand.
AAACCGACGAATGGTGGGATTTTGTGATCGCTCCTGATAACAATGACCTGGTTGGGATCGAGAAGCAAAATACCGGCTCCGGAAAGACGGAAATTCATATCCTAAGTGCCAAAAGTAACTACCAGACTTTCACGACTCACGCGGTTTCTGGTCTCGACTATACAGATCACAACTGGCAATTCGCAATGGCTCCTAACAGAGATTTAGTTGGTATCTTTCAAAAAGGTGGAAGTAACAAGACCGAAGTTCACATATTGAGTGCCGCAAGTGATTATAAAGATTTTACCCTTCATTCGGCTACAGAGTGGCCTGTTTCCGGAGCTGAATGTGATTTCAGCATAGATGGAGACCGCAATCTGGTGATCTGTAAGAAATGGGATACAGGAACCAATTCTACAGAAGTGCATATTCTCACCGCCTCCAGTAACTATAAGGATTATGAAATACAAACTGGAACGGCACTGCCGGAAACAGATTGTTCGAGAACATTTTTGGCTGCTTCCAACCTCGATGTTTATGCTGTGTTTTCACAAGCTACAGGAAGCAAGAAAACGGAAGTTCACATGTTGTCTACCAGTTCTCACTACCGAAATTTCGGACTGCATGCTGCTATCCCCTTCCTATATTCAGATACGGCCAACTTCCAGATGAAGCAGGGTGAGTTCGCCTTGTACGAGGGACCCAATTATACCGGAAGATGCTGGCATTTCAATGGTGATTGTACTTCCCTGGCAGGAATTGACCAAAGACCTGGAACGATCGGATCGATCAAGATCGGTGCCGGAACTGGGGTGCTGTTATACGAGGGAGAAAATTATGGGGGCCCTGTGCATGAAATCATCCAAAGTAATGCCAAGCTACTTGGCGATATAGGATCTTTCAAAATCTACGACAGTGAAAATCCAGCTAAGGCACAAATTGGGTCCAGTGTGCTGTTAACCGAAGATTACCGCAAAAATTCGCAGGGCCAAATGGAGAGCTATAAAGCTTATCAATCCATTATTAATGTATCCCCAGGCACAGAAACCCTGCAAGTTTGGGCAGAAAAACAAATAACCATCCACGTGGATGATCAGAATTACACCATCGATCAGGTGCAATCAGCTAGCTTAAAGGTGAGCACCATGCAGAATGTGGTAATATCGACAGAAGCCACAGCCATAGGCACCTCCGCACTGAGGGTAAGAACAGATCAGATGGCAGCTAATGACTATGTGCTCATTTTCCCAGACCGACAAGTACACCAAAAAGTAGCGGCCATGCCAGATGGAACGCTTCATACCAATCGAGACGCGCTGGGTATTCACCCAAATGTTTCTCAAGAGGATTGTGATCACGTTCAAAAGTCTGTCCAGAACATGGCCAGAGCCGTGAAGTATCCTGCTGTGGACAGCCTCGCGCCACCTTCCATTTCCCATGAGGACATGGATGATAAACACTGGAAAATAGATTTCACAGAAAATGGTCCCAAATACGAAGCCATATCGGCTCAGGAATCACAACAAATACTCAATGGAGCCAGTGTTTCTTCTGCCGGAGCATTGAGCTGGTGGAATCCATGGGATGACATAAAGGCAGCTTATCATGCCACCAAGACCGTGGTTGAAGATACAGGTCATGTTATTAAAGAAGGGGCAGATGATGTAGCCCATGGTGTAGAAGATGCGGGAAAGGATATAGTAAAAATCGGATCAGTTGTGGTCCATAGCATCGACCATGTGGTAAAAGATGCCGTCTCTGAAGCTAGTAAGGGTCTACACGCGATCGAAGGGCCTATTCAAGGGGCGGTGATGGCCATAGGTGGTGGCGTCATTGATCTGGGAAAAGACATTGAACACGGGGTAATCAATGCGGCAGATGCTGTTGCAGGAGGCATTGAATCCGCTGTGGCTATGACCATTCAGTTTGCGGACAAAGCCGTTTCGTTTGTAGTCAGCCATGTCGAGCAAGTCGGAAGAGTGATCGGTATGGTCCTGGAACAAATTGGAGCTGAGATCGTGAAGATCGTGGATTTCCTCGCTTCCTTGTTTGATTGGCAAGAAATTGAAAGGATCAAGAATTATATCACGGGGACCATCAACCAGACATTCAATTACGTAGATGGTATCATCCCCCAAATGGAGAGTGTTATCAATAATGGACTCAATACTGCTGAAAGTGATATTAACGGCATGATTGATGAAGCCCGACAATACTTTGGTGTAAAAAGCGACATGGGTTCAGGTGAATCCTTTGGCGATGAAGTCATCCATAAAATCACGTGGTTCTTATCCAAAATAATGGGTCATAATAATCCACTTCCATCCCTGAGTGGAAACCAATCGGATGGACCTGTTCAAAAATTTGTTGAGAAGATCACGGAATTGGGCGCCGATGATGTAGCAAAGACAATAGAAGAGTTTGGAAGCAAACTTGAAAGCATGATCACCGATCCTAAAAATGCACCAAAAGAATTGATTGGTTTCTTTTTGGATACCCTACAAAGAGTGGTTGATAGCGGCGTAGAAGCCCTTAAATACGGAGTGGATGACATTTTAAATGCCCTTAGTGATTTCTTCAAAGATGTCCTTCACACGCTCAATTCACCGATTACCATCCCATTTATTAGTGATATTCTGAAGTTTGTGGGTTTACCTTCGATTACTTTCATGGATGTCCTGGGGTACTTCATAGCAATTCCAATGGAGATCATTGAAAAAATACGAGGAACCAAATTCTTTACGACTGACGTAGCTTTATCATCAGGGGAAAAGTTAGGGTTCTCGATAGCCAATGGTATTATTTCCATACTTGGTGGAATTCTTGGCGCGACTCAGGTTGCACTTTCTCAGCCTGTACCCATTATCGGACATCTTCAATTAGGATGTGGTGTACTCTATCAAATTTTCAGATGGCCCGGTGGCTATCCTCAGAAAATTGAAAATCAACCAGAGGGACTTACACTGGTTTGGATGTATCAGTGGTGTGCACTGGTGATCTTTATCTTGTTATCCGACCCGGGCAGCAAAGCTGAAAAGGGGGTTGCGGTTATTACTTCAGAAAATATCAGACTTGGTTTACTAGGATACATCACATTTGGTACTACTGAAGAAAAAACAGATCTGCAGAAAGCCTCCACGATGATGGTTCCACTACCTGCTTTGTTAGGGGTACTAGGTAGGGAAATTAAATCGGAAGAAGTCAGATTAGGAATAGGCGTCCTCATATTACTAATCAGTACCGCCTACTCAGATCTCGTAATCGCCGAAGGAGCCGGAGGTAAGTAATAGAATCACTACAAGTAGACTAAGGAAGCACACCCGAGATGGGTGTGCTTTTGAATTTTCAACAATAAGTATTAGTCAAGAGGAAACGTCATTTGATAAAAGGAGCAGATCCTGATTGGGATCTATCTGGAACGATGCAATGGCCTTGTCAAATTTGAGTATATGGCTAGCTGTACCGAATTGTACCATTTCTCTAGTAGAGGTACCGTCTTCAAACTCGATCAGAACCTCTAGGTCTAGACAATAGGGCTCTCCTTTTTGTATTTGTCGTATTCGAATGGTTTTATCATCCAATTGACGGCTTTTCAATTCAGGCGCTCCCTCCCATAACAACCACTGCTCAAAGAACTGATCCAGCGAAACATCCGCATGTTGCTGGAAAACGGATTTCCAATCTACCAGGCCCACCATTTTATGGCCGAATTGCCTGACAATTGTCTGTAAGGATGCAAAAAATGCCGCATCCCCTATTTTCTTGCGAAGCATATGATAGACCCATGCTCCTTTCGAATCTGCCAGATAATTGCTGATGGAATTGCCAGATGGCTTATCTCCGATTGGATGGTCTCTCCCTTCTTTCACAAATCGGCGAAAGGCCTTTGCATCATGATTCCTGCTAAATCCCCCTGTTCCTGACAACATGAATTCCTTTGCTGTTGCCGCACCGTATACTTCCTCGATGGCCATGATGGCGGAATACTGCGCCAAAGATTCAGTGATCCACAAGCCACCCTGCGCCTCATAATCCGCTCCAACCAGAATGGCCCACCAGGCGTGAGCGGCTTCATGTGCCAGTACGGCCAGACTGTTGAGGGGATCGTCAAAGGCTTGAGATTTGAGCAAAATGTACCCCTGTTCTGAAGCTCCATAAAATCCTGGAACCGAATAAGGGATTTCTACAATACTATGAAAGTCATAAGGTGCAGGACCAAACCATTTTTCAAACCGTTCTACACTTTCCAGAAAGGTCCGAACCCTGGCCTGTTGCCCCTCTATATTCGAAGTACCACCTACTAACTTCAGGGACTGTTCAGCCACCTGATAGTCAACTTCCTTAAATGGTCCTGCTGTGAATGAAATGGCTAATTCGGGATTAATTTCCCAAATTTCACCAGATTGACTTTTTTTCATTCTCTCTCCTCCTGCGACCGCTGACCATCCGGCAGGTAGTACCAATTCTAAATCCGCATCAACCTTCATCGTTGACCAAAAGGCTTCTTTTTGTCCTCCAAAAGGCGTTGGATACCAGGCATTGATCCATGAAGCTACAATGGATTCCTTCCCCCAATAATACAATACGCTTCTCCTGTTCAGGATTTCAACGGGAATTCGGATGTTCATTACTTCGCCGCGACGATAGAGCCTGGACCGTTCTACTTTGGCAAACCGCATGTTGGGCAAATCACCATTTCTCAGATTGATTTCAACATCATGATCAGGGTATTCAAAATGACCAAATTTCGAAGATTCCTGAATCGAATTAAGGAACAGCAACGGACCATAAGAGCTAGATACACCATCGAGCTGTAGTTGCAGTTCAGCTGAAATCTTCGGCGCATCAGGTATCGAAGCGTCTACTTTCAAGTGTAGGGTATTCAATTTCCATCCTAATCCGTTTTCGGGTGTAGGTGCATCAGAAGCAGCCACAGAAATGCGTTTTTCCGGCAAATCAATGCCACACAAAACGATCAATACTAGAGAACTGACAGAGAATAGGAGCTTTTTCATGAAACTCATTTACGAATCACCCTTTTAGCTCGACGAGTTTATGTGGTGAGTTGCAAAAAATGCTGTGAATGGAGGATAGATACTCAACGGGGCAAGTTTTTGTAACATCTCGCGATGAGACAAGTATTAATAAGGAAGTGAAAAAGCCCTTAACCATCCTTATCTTCTTAATCCAGGTATTATCAGGTACAGCACAAACCATTGATGATCTTCGAGACCAATGGGAGGAATCCTGGCCGGAACTAAAGATCCCGACACTCCAGCTGGCTTATCAGAACTTTCTAAATCAGCACCTGGAAGCTAAGACGCTGAAAGAACAGAATACCTTTTTTCAGTCCATGGCCTCACAACTCGATAAGATCGATTTGAATGTTATTGGTCGCAAGGATCGACTGGACTGGAAAATCATGAATTATGAGACCTCACTTAACCTACAGCGATTGCAATTGATCAAAGCAACTCAGGGACATTTTCAGGAAGGGGGCGTGTTCCATGGCCCAAACGGCAAAAGGTGGTACACTTACCTGATCAAACACTGGACTTCAACGGACATCACCCCCGAAGAAGTAACAGCTTATGGCTGGTCAGAGGTCAAACGGGTCAAATCCGCCATGAAAAAACTACAAGCAGAAAACGACATCAACAGGGCGTACACAGATGAAGAGCAAGACGTGGAACAAGCTTTTTCTGATTATGAGCAATTTCTTGAAAAACAAGTTTGGTCTATCGTTCCTCACTGGTTCATGCCAGATCTTAAAATTCGCAGAGGTAGCAACGCCAACCTTAAGCAGGTTCCTGGCTACTATGGTGGCAACGTACTCTCTTACAACCTGTTTGATGACCCATTCGACTTATCACAGATCGATTGGCTGTATTTACACGAAGGCATTCCCGGACATCATTTTCAAATCAATAGCGAGAGCCGTGCAGATATTCCCGGGTACCGTTCCAGGATAAGCTACAGTGGCTATCGTGAAGGCTGGGCGGCTTATGTTGAGGAATTAGCTCAAGAGCAAGGATGGTATACCGGACCGGCTCAACGATTCAGTCAAATGGAATGGGACTTGATCCGCTCCACGAGGTTGATCCTGGACGTTGGGTTGAATTATGAAGGATGGACCGATGAAAAGGCTATGGAGGTCTGGCAATCAATCATCTCGGATGCAGATCACATAGGAAAAAGAGAAATTGCCAGAATGCGTCGCTGGCCTGCTCAAGTATTGACCTACAAAATTGGCACCAAAACCATATTAGACACCCGAGCAAAAGCCTTGGGAGGCGATAACTCTAATAAGGCATTAAGGGCCTTCCACAGTAAACTACTCTCGAAAGGAAGCATACCTATGGCCTTGGTTCCGCAGTTGTTTGGGCTACCCCGTTGATGTTGGTTCTTTGTCAATCAGAGTCACTTGAAAAGGACTCTGATGACGTTGAGGGCATTCGTCAATAGCAGCAAAGGGGTGTGAATGAATTTACCATTTTAGAGGTATTGTGTCTGGAATACTCAATCGACTTGCAATTCCAATAAAGCGATGGTTGATCCATCTACGTGTTTGAAAAGGCCCACAATTTCGTCTTTAATCATGAACGCACTCGAGATTTCTTCACACAATGAACCACACAATATATTGACATCATAGGAAAAAAAGTAGGTAGAATCACTGGTCATCTGCTGTAAATCAGTTACACCATTCAGGGTAGATTTCAACAGAATTTGGAAGGTCTCTTCTTCACCTACCTGGGTTTTGGAAACCACTTCTCTCAACTTATAATCAACCGAAGAGGCATCTTGTGGCGGGTTTTCAATAGGTCGTTTCTCAATCTTCAATTCATAGACATTGCCCCATTCGAAATCAAATCCGGAAATCTCTGAAGAAAAGTTCTGCCAATCATCTGTTCCAAAGTTTTCGGGATATTGAACTTGAAAGATCAGATGATTAGGTATCCCAAAGCCCATAGGCTTGAAGTGATTGACACGTATGTTCACTACTTCTACTTCTTCTTTACAAGATAAGAGCATCAATGCGAATAGTAGATAGAAATATTTCATATTCTGTTCAGGCGTTTTGTAAGTTTTATATTTAGTTCTTAAGGTTTCATACCAAACCGCTCATTAGTAGCAAAGAAAGTACAGAAGTTCTTTCTTGCATTATTCGTTCAAATACAAATAGCAGATTATGAGAGCCAAGAAGGCAATGGAACGATTGCCAGGTATTATGAAGATCTTCCGTTCAAGCCACGGCAGGAGCTTTTGCTTGATATTATGCCAGAAATCAAGTAGTTGGAATAAAAAATATGCCTCAAGCTTTTTGGGACGTCCTTCCCTTTTTAGAACAATCAAAGGTTGAACCAGTAGGTCGCCTTAAAGGTAATGGCCCTTGCTCTGGGTGCACCAAACCGGATAAAGCCATCGTCTTGGGTGGCAAAATAATTGTCCGTATAGACCAGGAACAAATCAGAAACGGGCGCAAAACGCCACTGCAACCTTGCGTTGATATTCAGATTTTCAATCTGGCTGTTGTACTGGAAGAAAGTCGTCAGGAACAGGCTTTTAGTCAAGGTCAAATCAATTCTGGGGCCGATCAACAAAAGCGTCACTGTATTATAAGGCTCTGGCAATACGATCCGATTGATGTTGAAATCGATGGTGGTAAATCCTTTAGGCTGGTATCGATAACCAATTGAACCGCCCAGGTTCCAGCGTTCGCCATTGAAATATTGACCTGATCGGGTTCTCAATTCATAGAAGAATTTCTTTCTGGCATCAGAGTTGAAGCTCGCTATGAATTGAAAATTGTAGTATTCCGTATCGGCATTCAATTCGACTCCTCCTGATTGTGATGGATCAAATTCATTGAACAGGTAGGTATATTGTCGTCTTAACCGCATGCTGTAACGAGCAGTATTGCGGAAACGAATATCATAGAGCAGGTTAACATCCCAGTCCAGAAACCCGTAAGTATCATTACCAATCATGTCAAAATCAAATCCAGGTCCATGACTTTGGACCAATCCTCCTTCCGGAAATATGCTATAGCGCGTGGTAGAAGCCAACTGACGAATATCAGTCCGTCGCACAAAGCCCGCCTCCGGATCATATCCCCCTCCTACCATCTGTGAAAACACATCCACAGACAGGGTGTAATTGCTATAATTCAAGCTTAGTCCTGTGGCATAGGCATCATCTAATCGCTCTTCGGAAATAGATTGATGATAGAAGACTTTACCATTCCATCGATTGTTGGCAGAAGCTAAAATGAAATCGGTACCGAAGACCCGATTATAGGTTGAAAAGGATTCATTGTCAAATTCTTCATCTGACTGGAAAGTCTCTTTGTTCACCACCAGAAAGTTGATACTCGAGCGTGCGAATACCTTCTGTTGCGCTGTAAGGACAGTAAAATTGTAAGAGGGTAATCCATTGGTTTCATCTTCCGCTGCCTGCATGGACAAGGCCCCGATACGCAGGTTCTTGTTGGCTTTTCCACTTAACCTGAATCCAATTGGAATTCGGTTCTGAATGTTTTGTCCTGTGGCAGTATCTCGGGCGACTCCTATTCTTCTGGTGAAAAAGGGACGTGTTCCACGGTTACCGAAGTTGGAAAAGAGGTCCGCATTTTCAAGAAAGAACTGCCTGCGTTCAGGAAAGAAGATCTCAAACCGATCCAGGTTCGTGACCTGCTGGTCTACTTCCACTTGTGAGAAATCAGGATTCACTGTTACATCCAGGTTGAGTCCGGGCGTAACGGCATATTTCAGGTCAAAGCCCGCCTGCAATCCCTGGTCGCTCCCCACATTCACTTTATCAGGATTATCAGGCTCCGCAAATACCCTACCTGCATTGGCAGCGATAAACGGTATAACAGACGCATTAAGTCCTGGCTTCTTCGTAGGTTTATCCCAATACATGGTCCTGTGAGTGGCCATGTTCACAATGGGGAAGTTCCTTTGGATCGGGCTCCACGTAGATCGCTCAGCATATTCGCTATCAACGCGATAAAAATTAATGTACCAGCTTTCCTGGTCTTTGCCATACCTCAGTGTGCTGAATGGAATGGCCATTTCTGCCAGCCAATAGCCATCGTACTGTTTGGCCTGTCCGTTCCATTTGTTGTCCCAGTCCAGGCTAAATGAACCTCTTCCACTTCCTCCATTCACGATCAAGCCTTCTCTTCTGACACCAAAAGGATTGATCCCAAACAAAATACCGTTAGTGTGATCTTTGAACGGATCAAAAATCACCGTAAAACTATCATTGGCTTCACCCCGAAAGTCTCTGCGTAAGGAAGGCGTTACATACGCTCTCTCTCCAGGCTTGTTCTCCATGATGCCCATCACATAGATGAAATTGTCATCGTAAAGGATCCGTGCTACGGTTTGCGCTTCAGCAAGTGACGAATCGAAAGGAAAATATTGTTGGAAATCAAAGGCAGAATCCGCTTCGAACCAGATGTCCTCAGCAATGCCGTCAATTTTGATGGGTTTATCCGTATATCGGATCTCGATCGATTGACCAAATGTTATTCCTGCACAACTAAGTAGTATGGCCGCAGTTGCCACAATCATTCTTAACATGGCTGCAAAGAAAAATGGTCTCACTGCAAACAACTTATTGTTTTACACCAGTGGACAACCATACATATAATATCGATTTCGGTATGTGATTTCCATGTACTTATCCTACGAATGACCCTTAATTAATTCAATGGCTTTAGTTCTGGAATAGAAAAAGATGCAATCAGTTAGGAAAAACCTGTACGCAGGACCATCCTCTGCAGCGGCCATTTCATATGAAGTACAAGGTTATCCGACGAAGATCATCGTAGGACGCGACAAGGAAATTCAAGATTTCGAATTTGATAAGGCCATGGAGCTAGTAGGGCTTCTGGAATAATATCACTACCAGCTAATTGGATTGGCTCAATCTTTGTTCAGATTGTATTTCATGATTGCGCCGTGTTTTCCGGTCTTATCACGTTCCAAAGCATAAAATGGCCCCTTCGGCCCTGCGCCTTTGCCAATGATTGCTTGAATGGTTGCCATATCTGACTCATTCAATTGAAATGTATCAAGTTGTTTTAATCGTTGTAAATGCCTGGCATTTCTTGCCCCTACAATTACTCCGGCAACATTTGGAAGTTGTAAAATGTATTGGCAGGCTACTTCGCCAATACCCACTTCATATTGATCCGCAACACGACGCAATACCTTGAGAAGTTCCTGAAACAGCTCCCAGCTTCCGAACTCTTCAATGATCAATCGGTACTTTGTTAACGAGCGGTTTTCCAGGGGTTTATTCGGTTCAGGTTGATCCAAATACGCATCAGACAAAAAACCGCCGGCGACAGTCCCATAACACAGATATGGGATAGAAAGAGTCTCTGACAGCAAAGGTTGATCATGCGCTACCCGTTGATCAAGTACCGAATATTGTACCTGGTTACTTAATAGCCTGATTCCAGCATCATTGAGTGCTGCGACATGTGCTGTATCGAAATTAGTGATCCCAAGGAATCGGATCTTGCCCGCGTCCTGCAATTCCAGTAGATGTAAGGCGGTTTCCACGTATCCGGGAAATTGATAGTCCCACCAGGCAAATTGCACCAGGTCCAGTCGCTCCACTCCTAGCCGTTGCAGTGACCGGTCGATAATCTTTTCTGTGTCTTCTTTCTTTAAAGAAGCCAGGGCGTCATAATCAGGGACATATTTGGTATGTACTTGTACCTCTACTCCGTTGTGAGATTTCAAAAACTGCCCAATCAGTTCCTCTACTCCTGTGTATATATCTGCACAATCGAACGTAGTGATTCCTGCCTCTACAAATGCACGCATGTCAGCCAAAGCATCACGATGAAGGATGTTTCCGTGTCCGCCAGCGAGGTGCCAGCCACCTTTGATCACGCGAGAGATGGAGTAGTCGGAAGTAAGTTGGTAGCGCTGCATGTTAAAGTATTGTAAACCGGTTAGTTGAGTAATCTCGTTAGTAGACTAATCAGATTATTGGTACTCGGCAAAAATACCCTCAAACTCATCGATGGGGATCGGGCCTGTCCGCATGATCGTATCCATGAATAGCGTTAGGTCAAATTGATCGCCCAATCGTTCTTTTTCTGATTTCATCAGCTCCGAAAATTGAGCACCTCCATAGAAATATGAGGTGAGTTGCATGGGAGAACGCATCAGTCGATACCAAAGACTTTTTGCAAACTGAGGCGCGACCAAAGCAGTTCCTGTAGAAAACTTCATGACTTGTTCTTGTGTCCACCCTTCTGTGTGTACCATGACTGAGGTGTAGGCACGATTGGCATTTTCGATCCGCTTCCTCAAATGCGCCAGCATCGTCATGTCATTGCCTGCGTCCCATCCTTCATCAAGTGCAACCCGTTCACAAAAGGTCGCCCACCCTTCAACATAGGGCCCATAAGGAAACAGCAAGCGATGAGGATGTGGCGTTTCGCGGCTGATTTTAAGCTGCATGTAGTGACCAGGAAACAACTCATGAATGACAATGATGCGATTGAAAGGCTTGTTAAAAGAAGACCAAAAATCTACTTGCTCCTGCGCAGGTAGCGTATCCGGGATTGAAGGTAAATACAATGTAGTCCAGGGGTTTGGATCAAATGGAGGCGCAGCACCGACCCAGCCAATTCTTGCGGCTGGCCCTGCACTCTCAGGAGCGGACCGAATACTGAGTGTCTGGTTTTCCGGCAAGGTGCCCAATCCTTTTTCTTCCACAAACTTGATGGCCTTATCCGTAAGTTCTTGCCAGAATTGCTCATAATCTCTACTGTTCAAAGGAATGTCCTGCTCCATGTCTTCCAGTGCTTTTTCCAGACGGCCTTCAAAAGTCTCCGGAAGTGGAGATTGTCTGTAAGCTTTCTGCAAATAGCGAGAAGCCACTTCATCCATCAGTTGACGTACCAATTGGATCTCTTCTAAAGCCATATCAGCAAGGCGTTCAGGGATAAGATCACTGTCCGTATACAAAGACAATCGGCGCGCATATTCTGTTTTGCCCAGGATATCACTTCGATCTGAAATGGAATTACTCAATGTCTTGCTCACATGATCAGACAATTCTTTGATCACCGTTTTGGCGGATTGAAGCCGAGCCTCAAATCCATCACATGCGTTGGACTTGATCTGTGCTTTCAGACCATCGAGTGTTTTCAATAATTCATCAAAAATCCGCTGACTGTTATCATGATCTTGTTGAGCAACCTGCTTAAGGTTCTGACTTGCCGCATTCGCTAATTGAAGAATGGATGTAAGTCGCTTACAGACCAGGCCTCCTTTCTCTGAGTTAGTGAGGTACGTTTGCTCTAAAACAGGTGGTAGTGTATTGGCTAACAGTCGCATGTACAAACCCAGATCATTTTCCTGGACTTTTAGCACCTGCCACTGATCGATCTCAGATTGGGCCTGCACCCGTAACAACCTCCCATCAATAGGACTAATTTCAGTCTCAGGGCTCTTTTTACTTACCAGCTCAAGGACCTTAACATTAAAATCAATCCACTGCTGGATCGCTTGACTAGACCGATCCTCATAACTGAATATAGCGGGCCGTATACCGGCCCTTACGGCTTTTGACGGATAGAACTTTTTCCATTCGTTCATGTATTGATCTTCAAGCGCCTGACCAGACACATCTGCCATAGTAACAATAAGGAGGAATATCGCACCTATCGTTCCTTTCATAAGATCGATTGATTTTTCGAGTTCGGAAGTTAGAGATTATCAAATAAAGAGCCGGATCATCAATGACTCATTTGACAATCCTCAAAGACTATTGCTTCAACAAGCCTAAGCTTTCTTCGTCTGATCTATAATCTCTGCATTGGTCGCATTGTCATGTACAGAATGGATTCCTTTGTCCCTGGCGGACGATGTGGTGTACATCTGACTGTTGCCAATGATCTGCTTATTGGCTGCATGCAACACAAAATAGTGCCGACCGTCTTTGGCTTTCTTTTTCTCAAAATTCGCTTCATCTTTTGAGTTCACAGCAACAGAACTGACTCCATTTTGACAACTTGCCTTGGCGGTGTAGCCCTGACTAGCCAGGATCACTTCGCCATTTCCGGCTTTCAAGTGGAAGAAAAAATGATCGTCTTTGCCTTTAAATATTTCGAATTTAGGTTTTCCCATAGTACTGAGGGTTTAGGTTCATACAATACCTCTCAAGATAGTCATTTAATCTTTGATGCTTGCGTACTTTGAATGAACGTACGATTAAGCATCTATTCAGCCCCCAGTACATCTGAAGGATTTGTTCGCGCCACTTGCAAGCTTTTGATACTGATCGATGTGATCGCGGGTAGCAATACTGCAAAGATGGCCAATATGAAAACCGTAAGATGGATGTCGGTCCGATAAGCAAAATTGGATAACCAATAGTCCAGCAAATAATAAGTAAAGGGGGCTGCAATCAAAAAAGACAACAGGATCAGCCAAACAAACTCCAAGGTCAAGAGCGACCATAATTGCGTGAAGGTAGCTCCCAATACCTTACGAACACCTATCTCCTTCTGACGGTTTTGCATGACATAAGTTGCCAGCCCAAATAAACCCAAGCAAGCAATCCCTAATGCGAGTATTGTAAAACTTATCAGCAACTTCATCGTTGTTTGTTCCTTGATGTACTTCGTTTGAAAATAATCACTCAGGAAATAGCTTTCCATGGTTCGGTCCGGGTGAATGGAATTCCAGACCTCTTCCAAATAAGCCATCGTCTCAGTCAAATCCTCTGTATCCAATCTAATGACGAGCTTCCCTTTATTGCTGTATCCATGGCGGTTACGGATCACCAGAGGCTCAATCGCACTATGCAGTGACGCAAAGTGGAAATCTTCTACAACTCCAATTACTTTAAAGTTGCTCATCAGTGAAGGTGAGTAATCGAATATGGTAGCTGTGTCCAAGGATGTTATTCCAAGAGCAGCGGCAGCCGTTTCATTGATGATCACTGCTTTTGTGGTGTCGGTAGCAAAGCTTCTGGAATAATCACGCCCCTTGGCCATTTTGATGCCTAGTGTATTGATGAAATCAAAATCCGTATTGAACACCTTCACCCTCACTTTGTCTTCTTCAGCACCTTGTGATGGACGTACATTTCCTACCCACATTCTGATCATCTCACCCGGCAGACTTGACATCAGAGACATGTTTTTTACATGTGGGTTATTGAGTGCCTTGTTTCGAAAAAACTCATAATGTGAACTGAACTGATCATCGTAATCCAGCGGAATTACAAGTGCTTGTTCCGGTTGAATCCCCAGGTCTTTGGACTGGAAGTAACTCAACTGTTGATAGACCACCATCGATCCCGCAACCAAAGAAATTGACATAGCGAATTGAAAGACAGAAAGTCCCTTTCTTAAGATTTGTTTTTCTCTTGAGCGTGTTTTCGCAAAAATGTCCTGTGGTCTGAATGCTGAGAGATAAAAAGCAGGGTATGTTCCGGATAACACACCCATCATTAGGACAAAAATTAAAAGAAATCCTATTGAGTTAAATGACCATAAATTGCTTATATACAACACTTTACCAACGATTACTTCAACATATGGCAGTATCAGATAGGTCAGTATGCCTGCAAAGAAAACGGCCATCAATGCCAACAATGTACTTTCGGTCAGAATCTGCTGAATAAGGGACCTTCGCTCGGCTCCAAGGACTTTCTTCAAACCGATTTCTTTCATCCGTTTGACACCATAAGCAGTAGACAAATTGACGAAATTGATACCTGCAATTAAAAGAATGAAGCACCCGACGCCCATGAATAATTGTACAGTCAGATGATTGCCAACGGGCTCGAACTCATACATCAAATTGGATTCAAGATAAATCGACGTAAGGGGTTGTAATAGTAATCTTGGTAGAGGTGTATCTTGTGCGTGTTGTTCAACAATTGTTGATAATTTCTGTTGCAAGCTTACAGGATTGGCTTTATCTGAAATTACCAGATAACTATAGGTCCAGAATTCCGCTCGTTGTTCGGGTGTCGTACCTGTTAAAAAAGAAGCTATCATATGGGCATGAAAATGAGAAGCGGTTGGCATATCTCGATAGACTGCCGTAATCGTATAATTGGTCTCGTCATTCCTATTCAATGTCTGACCAATGGCATCATCAATCGACCTGAAATACTTATTGGCTATCGATTCACTGATCATCGCAGTATGGGGTGATCCTATCGGATTTTGTGTATCGCCAGACAATATTTCGAAATCAAAAACTGATGTAAGTGATCCGTCTGCCCACATGAACCCTTCCTCATAATGCCCCTTCCTATTATAAGCGGACCTGATCAATGACCTGCTACCCCAGGTGGTCGTGATCCTGGTATATGCTTCTACCTCCGGAAATTGTTCTGAAATCCTTTCTGCCCATCCTCCATTGATGATGGCCCAGGGCAGCTTTTCATTGCGATCCGTCAAATCATAATTGAGGCGATAAATCCGATCTGCTTTATCATGATACTGGTCATAGCTCAACTCCGTCCGAACAAAGAGATAGATCATAAAAAATGCCACCAGCCCAATGGTCAGCCCCGACAAACTGATGACCGTATAGGAACGGTGTTTAGATAACATACGCCACGACATTTTCATGTTAGCATACCAAAGGGATATGCTGGGGTCCGGCTGGCTGTTCAGGATGAGCTTCAAACATGTGATCCACTCCCACAGGAAGAAAAGTATCGCCTGAAAAGCAGTGGATTCTTCTAATTTTCGCTGGTACAATTCTTCCAGATCTCCTTTAACATTCTCGCCAATCTCGGGAGAGATCCGGGAAATGATTCGGTAGCATATTTGTCTGATCTTTTCCATGGTCAACTGGTTTTGGTCATCAAAGCGAACATCTGATTCCTGATCTCATGTGCAGACTCCAGTGATGCTCTTCCTGCAGCTGTCAATCGGTAAAATCGTTTCTTTCGTCCCCCTCTTGATTGTGTGGCGCCTCCCTCCCAGGACTCCACCACGCCCTTCTTTTCCAATCTTTGCAAGGCAGTATGCAGCGCCCCTATGCTGGGTTTTTTGCCCGTTTGCGCTTCCATTTCATCTTTGATACTCACACCATACGATTCATCTCCCAGCACACCAATGGTTAACATGATCAGTTCTTCAAATTCTCCCAGGTAATTTTTGTGCATCTGTTCAGTTTTATTTCTTTCCTTAACGTAGAGGATATTTATTTGTTTCCTTATCGTAGTAGAAATTGTAATACTCAACTTTTATTTAGGTTAATTGATACTTGTTAATCCAATTTATGATCCAATTGAATAGCGCATATATCGGACGTTATGTGTCGCTCAATCACAAAACTCGATCTACTTAACCTTCCGCTATTTGCCTAATTACTCGGTCCAAACGGGTCGTTTTCAGAATAAAATATTCTTTACTATCTTTTTGTGCTCAACCTGCCAAGGAAAGCAAGTATGCGATACCTAATCCATGTGATGATCATACTTGGGGTGACCCATGGCTGTCTGGGCCAGTTGACAGACAGCCTCAGAACTGTTCTATCTCAAAAAGAAGGAGCTGATAGAATCCCGGTTCTACACGAACTGATCATCAGTGAATGGCTGAATTATCCTGAAAAAGCCATGGAATGCGGTGAAGAAGCCCTGGCCCTTTCCCGCCAATATGGAGACTCCATCAATATTTCAAAATCAATCCGACTTATGGCCGGGGTTTATTATTATCAAGGTGATTACGATCAATCTTTGATGTACAATGACCAGGCTCTGGCTATCGCTCAACATTTGGGAAACCTTTCGTTGCTCAACAATGGCTACAATAACGTGGGACTGCTATATCTGGAGGTAGGTAGCTACCAGGTAGCCATGGAATACCTACAGAAAAGCATCGACATTAAAGAAAAACTCGGGGAACTTTATGGATTGTCCACCACCCTGAACAACATCGGCAGAATCTTCGATCGGATCGGGGACTATGAAACAGCTCGGGATTATTTTGAAAAGGCGCTTGAGGCTTCCGCCAAAACAGGTGATCGTGTCGAGATCTACTCACTGAACAATATAGGGTTTACCCATCTCAAAGAAGGACAAAATAGTATAGCAATGACTTATTTCCGGCAAGCATTGCAACTAGGATATGATTATGGTAACATCTTCTGGGGCACTGCTTCCATGCGTGGCATGGCTGAAATATTTCTAATCCAAAATAAGCTGGATTCTGCATGGTATTATACGCAAGCTTCCATGGAAGGTGCCAAAAGTATTGCAGACAAGAAAGGCATTTTGGAAACGCACCAAACCATGGCCAGGTATTACCTCACCCAAAAAGCATTCGATCAGACGCTCAAGAATATTGATGAGGCACAAATAATAGCATTACAGCTAGGCGCAAGACAGCAAATGAGTGATAACTACAAACTGTACATTCGAGTCTATCAGGAGATGAATGATCCGAACCTCCTTTCCTTCTATCAATCAAAATACATTGCGATGACTGATTCGTTATTTCGTGATGCAACGGCAAGAAACCTCTCCCTCGTACCCGTTAAACTAAAAGAAGAAGCGGACCGAATCACAATGGCCGAACAAGAGGCAGAGATTCAGCGCCAAAGTGATACCCTGAGGTTTTACATCATCATATTACTGATCAGTGTTCCCGGTGTTCTCATACTGATCTACTTATTGAAAAAGAACAAGAAGGCACATGAAGAAGTATTGAGTACGCAGAAACTACTCATCACGTCAGAAAAAATGGCCTCACTGGGTGTGATGGCCGCGGGCATTGCTCATGAGATCAATAATCCACTCAACTACATCAAACAGGGGGCAGCCGCATTATCCTTCGATACAAAAAATGACGCGACCCCTCAAGCCCGTGAAAATGAAAGGTTGTTAGAAGCCATAGATGAAGGTGTCACTCGAGCAGCCAAGATTGTCATGAGCCTGGGACACTTTAGCAGACAGACCACCAACATGAATGAAGTCTGCGATGTGAAAGACATCATTGAAAATTGCTTGTTGATCCTTCAAAATCGACTGTACGGAAAAGTAACTGTGACGCAACAGTTCTCTACACAAAACCTGGTTCTTGGTAATGAGGGCCGATTGCATCAGGCCATGATGAACATCCTTTCCAATGCAGAACAGGCCATCAAAGATTCAGGATCAATCTCAATTTCATCAAGCGTCAAAGATCAAGAACTCATTATCTCTATTCAAGATGATGGTGAAGGAATCCCTGATGATCAACTCTCCAAAATCGGAGATCCATTTTTCACGACCAAATCTCCGGGCGAAGGAACAGGATTAGGGCTATTCATTACTTATTCTATCATTCAAGAACACAACGGACAGATGGATGTCCAGTCCAATAAAGGAAAAGGCACCACCTTTACGATCACACTACCCTTGCACCAAAAAGAGATGCAGGCAAAGAAGTCTCATAAATTGTAGAAGTCTATATTCCAATTTGAATTCAACTCAAATGGTACTGTCAGAAACAATGATTGCTATACACGTTTTATACTTGCATTCATGAAATGGCTATCACTCATCATCGCACTTGTTTTTCAGGCATTGTGCGTTGCCCAAAGCAAGCAAACGCAACAGTCAAATGTGATCACCTTTTCGGCTAAATACATGAATAAAGCCCTGGTCAATGGTGAAGTAAGTATTTATGAAATATCTACGCCAGATGATGATTTTTCAGTGATCAAAAAGTTCTCGTCCCAATCGTCTTTCCGTAAACCAAACGGTGAGGAAATACCCAATTATAGCTTCGATTTTGATGGGATGACTATTGAGTAATATAATTATGGAAGTGGACTAAACCTGATGGGTTTTAGCGTGAAACAAGGAAATTTTATCGAATTCCCAAATGGTAACATAATTCGCCCCGGTTATACCAAAATTTCAGATTTCTTGTCTGGGCGTGATGCTGCAGACTACACGGACGGTAAATATCGAATTCAAATCCCCGAAATCGAAACAGAATGGGGGTATGAAGGCTATATCAAAGTCGAAGACGGACTGATCACCGAGTTCTATTATAATTACTTCTAAGAAATCGACCTGAAGGCATGGCGTTACTCCACCTTCTCCATCCTCAAGTGCTTCACCCTACCGCTGTAGAATTTAGCTTTAGTTACAACCCCTGATTGATCTCTTTCAAATTCAGCAATGAATTCACCGGTACTCAACACATCTTGTTTGATCCGTGACACTTTGCCATACCCTCTTCTTTGATGATACCAGGTCAGCTCACCATCATTCCATTCGAATGTGTAATAAACATCCAATTCTGGACTGTAGTACTTTCCTGTATAGCTCTTCAGCTCTGACTCAGTGCTTTCTGTTGGCAAAAACCGATCAGAATAAACGAGGGAGCCGTCTTCATTTTGGAAGATCATTTTAGTCTTTTCTCCCTGTCCCTCGAATAGCACCCGGTAGTTTCCATTACCTGCATCTAACATCTTGAAGGTAGTTTTTCCTACAGGAACCAGCTTACTCTCACTGTTCTCGTTTCTCCAGTACCTAAGGGTATCATTTTTCACATAAATGCGACGCACATACTTATCCTGAGGGTTCCAGAAGTAATTTTCAAACTTTTTTAAGGCATTGGTCGACAGCTTGATAGTTTTAGCTTCCTCTTGCTGCAAATCATCTTTTTCCTCAGATGATTTTGTATCCACCACCACATCAAATACCTGAAATGTTCTTCCGCCGGGATTAGTCCGATTATAGTTGGTCAAAATCGTTATGACAAGCTCTTCTTCAGGTACGGCAACAAAATTGCTCCTAAAACCACCTATAGATCCGCTGTGTGCAACAACTTTTTTACCTTTCACATTGTTCACACTTACTCCAAAAGCATACTCATTGGGTGATCCGTCATTGAAAGGATCAGTTGTTTCCAGTCTTTGAAACAAGTCCTCCCATCCTGTTTTTGGGTTATAGAAGTTCTCTCCCCAAACCAAAAGATCTGTAACGGTCGCATGGACATTTCCAGAACCCACATACGCCCAATAATCAATGGACCGCTGAAAAACGCCTTGAGATCGTCCGTAATATGAAGTAGCATTCCCTGGCACAACGTTAGATGGGTCAGCTTCTACATAAGTATCCCGCATGCCTAAAGGAAGAAACACATTTTGCTTCATCCAATCTGGGAAGGATTCTCCCGTGATCTTCTCGATGATATAGGCCATGTAGATGTAGCCTGTGTTACAGTACATGTATTGGTCACCCGGCTCGAAGTTCAGGTCTTCTTGATTTTCCATCAACCGGTAAATGTCCTCATTGGTCCGTAAGTCATTTCCACGCCACCCTGCATAAAACAACAACTCATGAAAACTTCTGATCCCACTGGTATGATGTAACATATGCCGTATGGTGATCTTGTCCCCAATGTCACTAAGATTTGGTATGTACTTACTGATCTTATCATCAACTGATAACTTTCCTTCTCGCTCCAGCAATAAAATACCCATTGCAGTAAACTGCTTTGAAACGGAGGCGATGTTGAAAATGGTGGAAGGCTGATTCGGGATCAGATAATCTAAACTTGCCAATCCGTAAGCTTTCAGAAATACATTTTCTCCGCCTTTCCGGACGCCAACTACTCCTCCGGGGTGGTTAGGTTGATTCCATTCTTTAAATAAATCATCAACTGCTTTGAACTGGTTATCAGATAGTTGCGCTGTAGCTGTTGTGAGCAAAACAACCGCCCAAAAAGTCCAGATTAGTCTTTTGTTCATATCTATTTCAATTAGAATTTAGAAGTGCACACAAGCTTAAAACTTATTTTTAAGTTATACTACTTATTATTACGTTTATTAACTTAAATATTAGTTATATAGATACTTGACTCAAGTTCACATCATACTAAGGAAAGGTAGATTATTTAATATTAGAACTCCCCCATCATAAATGTCTCAATCACTTGTGCCATTTCCTCATTTGATTTCAACAACTTCAAGTAGCTCTGATCAGAATTGGCAGCCTTTTCCCAGGAATTACCTCCTACACTATCCGGCACACAAATTCCTCCTGTTTCTAATTCCCAGTACTCGCCTATTCCAACTCTAACAGCATACAATACAGCTGTCTGATCATAGGTAGAATTGTCATAGATCTTTCCTTGCCACTGGTCATTCAACCACGGACTGTGTTCACTGAAATGTAAAAATCCTTTGTACAAAGGATGATCAGCGGGCAATTCATTAAAAACCTCGCCTGATTTGATGTCTACTCCTACTTCATAGCCAGAAAAAACAATCGGTACTTCGATGTTCTCAACGACATATTTGGTGACACCAGGCATGGCCCCATCGAAATTCCATTCCTTTTGTCCGGAAGGAAATTGCCCTCCCATGATCACAAATTCTTTGACCTTATTCTTGATCAACTCCTTGCCAGTCATTGAAGAGTAGTCGTCGGGGCCCGAATCAATAAGGTTCATGATATTGGCCAACGGGCCCACGGTCACGATCACCAATTCCGAATCATTCGCTTCCGACAACAGTTTTCGATATAGTGCTGTACTTTCCGGGGCGGTTTCTTTGTCGACTTTATATGGGAAATTATCCGCAATCACTTTGCTGTGATTCCATGGAATATGTTCTCCCGCCACTTTTCTGGCTCCAACCAGAATATCGGGATTACCATAAAATCCATTGACTGCACTTACCGCAGGAACAGAATACGTCTCAGTGTTCCAACACATCACAGCCAACAGTTCACACTCACCCCGGTTATGGAAATGATTCAACATGGCTAATGCTCCAAGGTCATCAGCATCTCCTCCGAAATCTGTATCAAAGATAATTTTTGGGATTTCAGGAACAGCAGGTGATTGGGTACAGGAAAAAATGAGAAAGGATAAAAACAGAAAAAAATACTTCATGATAAGTGGGAATTAAGGTCTTTAACAGATTGACGTTCAATAATTTCAGGAACGATCTTTTGGCTAGCCACCTCCTTGCCATCCAGGCGGCAGAGCAACATTTCGACTGCTTTCTTAGCAATTTGAGCAATGGGTTGCTTGATCGTGCTCACAGGTGGAGAAGTCAATTCGAAATACGGCTGTTCGTCGAATGACAACAAGGAAATATCTTTAGGCACATGCAATCCATGCTGCGTCAATGCACGAATGGCACCAATGGCAATGAGGTTGTTCAAGGTGAATAATGCAGTCGGACGATCTGAATTGGTTAAGAGTTGCCGGGCACTCTCAAAACCATTTTGAGTCGTAAAGCCTTGCCCTACCACTTGAATCTCATCTACCAGGCCCGCCTGTTGCATGGCTTCCTGATAGCCTGCTATCCGGTCCATGTTCGAAATGGCTTCCGGTAAACCCTGGATGACAGTGATTTTCCGGTGACCTCTTTTAATCAGGTATTGCGTCGCTGCGTATGCACCTGCCATATTATCCGAAGAGACGTGACGGATGTTCAGGTCTTCAAAGTAGCGGTCCATGAAGATAATGGGACGATCCTCAAATAACTTGAAGTGTTCAGCCTGAATACCTACAGGCACAACAATTAAGCCATCGGTCTGGCGTCTCGCAATCAATCCCAGCGTCTTCTCTTCCAATAGCGTATCGTCATTGGTACTCGACAGTAGCATCAGTTTCCCAACGGCACGGAGTTCTTGCTCCACCGCATGCGCCAGGTTAGCGAAAAAGGGATTCGACAAATCCGGAACCAGCAAACCGATTGTATCCGTCTTTTGCTTTCGGAGGTTAACCGCCATCTGATTCGGAGCAAGCCCATACTGTTCGGCAGCCTCTTGTACCTTCTTCACTGTCTTTTTGCTGATCCGGTATTTCTCCGCATGGCCAGACATCACCCTTGAAACGGTGGTTCTGGAAACTCCGATCTTCTCTGCCAACTCCTTAAGGGAAATTCCTGGACTCATCTAATTGAATTCAAATTGAAGCGAATAAACATAATTTATTATATTGCGCAATCGAGTGTGCAAAGTAATGCAAATTTTTTGAATGATGAAAAACAGTAACAAGGTGATCGTCATGGGAAGCTCCAATACGGACATGGTCATCCAGTCCGGTCACCTTCCTAAACCCGGAGAAACCATTCTTGGTGGGCGATTTGAGATGGTGAATGGTGGCAAAGGAGCCAATCAAGCCGTAGCTGCAGCAAGACTTGGTGCATCAACTACTTTCATTGGGAAAATGGGTAATGATGTGTTTGCCCAACAGGCCCTAAAAGGATTGCAGGAAGATGGCATTGACACGGAATTTACGTCTATCAAAGAAGGCAGTGCATCCGGTATCGCGTTGATCATGGTGGATGAGGCGGGAGAAAATTGCATTTCCGTTGCTTCGGGAGCTAATGCTGAAATTTCAAAAGAAGATATTGATGAAGCTTCAGCGAGTTTTGAAACTGGCAACATCCTGCTCACACAACTGGAAGTACCTGTCGATATCGTTCACTTTACCATTCAAAAAGCAAAAAAGGCTGGAATGAGTAACATTCTAAATCCGGCACCAGCAGCTGCCTTACCTGATGAGATGCTTTCGCAGGTCGATATTATTACACCAAATCAGTCCGAAGCTGAATTGCTCACTGGTGTTAACGTCACCGATCTTCTTTCTGCTAAAAAGGCGGCATCCTTCTTACGAGACAAAGGCATAAATACCATTATTCTGACCATGGGAAAACAAGGTGCTTATGTGCTTGGTGAGGGCATGGATGAAATCATTCCTGCCCTTGATGTAGTAGCTAAAGACACGACAGCCGCCGGTGACACGTTTAATGGCGCACTGGCCTGCTCCCTTGCTGCAAACAATGATCTCCGTTCTGCGGTGGAATTTGCCACGAAAGCTGCCGCCATTTCTGTCACACGATTTGGTGCGCAACCCTCCTGCCCTTCGCTGGATGATGTTTTAACTTTTAACTCCTAACCTCATGTTTATTCCTGCTTCCTATTCCGTAGCTGTCCTATTATGTATCATCACCATGTTCTGTTGGGGTTCTTGGGCCAACACACAAAAGCTGGCATCTAAATCCTGGCCGTTCCCCTTGTTTTATTGGGATTATAGTCTAGGCATCATTTTATGTACGTTGATTTTTGGTTTTACCCTCGGTTCTACCGGTGAGGAAGGGAGAAGTTTTGTTAACGACCTGATGCAAGCAGACACAAGCGCATATGGATCAGCGCTACTTGGAGGAATCATTTTCAATCTCGCGAACCTATTGATTGTAGCTGCTATTGATATCACCGGAATGGCAGTAGCCTTCCCCATCGGCATTGGCATTGCCCTGGTAATGGGTGTCGTGGTGAACTACCTGGCCAATCCTGTCGGTGATCCTTTCTTGCTTTTCCTTGGTGTGGGCCTGGTTACCATCGCCATTATCATCGATGCGATCGCTTATAAAAATCAAAGTCAGGGAGACAGCTCAAAAAGCTCATCGAAAGGAATGGTTTACGCGGTTTTAGGCGGTGTATTGATGGCCTTCTTCTTTCGTCTGGTGGCGGCATCCATGTCTACCAACTTCGTAACTCCGGATGTAGGCCTATTCACCCCATACAGCGCCGTATTCGTCTTTGGGATTGGGATCTTCTTATCCAACTTCGTATGGAACTCCTACTTCATGTTCAAACCCGTAAGCGGTGAGCCCATGGCTTACAGTGACTATTTCAAACTGGGAAGTCTAAAGACACATATTGTCGGTTTATTAGGAGGCATCATTTGGTGCATTGGCATGAGTTTTAGCCTAATTGCCGCGGAAAAAGCAGGCTTTGCTATCTCTTATGGTCTAGGTCAAGGAGCTACAATGGTCGCTGCAACCTGGGGCGTCTTCATATGGAAAGAATTCGCTGGTGCTTCCAAAAAAACTAACCAGCTGATCGCCTTGATGTTTGTTTTCTTCATCGCCGGATTGGTGACGATCGTGATGGCGCGGGGGTGAAAATAAAAAAGGGAGCCGATGATATAAGTCTATCGGCTCCAATAACTAATTCATTTGGTGCAATAGTCGAGCGTAGTATTGACTGATTCCACTAAAAGTGGAGTAACACCATCGGAGATGAATACAAACTCACTAAACCCCACCTCTGAATCACCTGGTCCCCAATCATAGGTATAGCCGAGACCAGTGAAGGGCACGGGGAATTCAACCTCCCCGTTTATGTTCTGACGCCACTTATAGTAGAGACGAGCTTGAGAATCACTTCCAGTTTCTGCAGCACACGGAGGACATGTGGTGAACCCAACATCAGGATTCATACATGGCCTTCGTAAATGACTCAAAGGAACGTAGACCTCCACAAAATGGCTATAAATTTTCTTATAATTCAGACCTAATTTTTGCTTTAAGCGTAGCTCCATATCCTTCTCACTTTGGAAAAAAGTGGATGAACAAAAATCCTGCATTTGAGGTACGATGGTGAGCCAGATTGGAACGCTGAAAGGTAGCGTATACTGCTTATCAGACTTTTTTAAAGCGTCTTTCCAATTTTGGAGATAAGTATTATCTATCCAGGTAACTGCTTTCACATAGTTTACGCCATCAAAAGTATAAACTCTGTCCTTGCTGATGTCATGGAGAGGCAGGATCTCATCTTCTTCCGGGACAAGCGCATCATCGAGGGCTTTTGACAACAACCTCTCCAAATACTGATTCGATTGAGACACTTGACATGTAGCTTCCATATTTTCCACATCACAACAAGATGATACAGCTAATGAGACCATAATTACATAAAATACCCTGTACGTCATTTGGAATTATTTATGATGGTGAAAATCGGTATATCAAACGCCATGAATATATTGAGCCTCCAGTCGGGCTTGCCGATTATCGCATTAGCATCATTAATTTCAGTCAACCCTGGACCATATTGGAAGCCAGCACCTAAAGTAAGTGGCACATTCAAACCAAACCCATAGACAATATAAAGGCCTGGTGAAAATATTTGTCCTAACTCGACCTTATAGTCTGTTTCAGATTGGATCGTTTCTGTTTCAACCATGATGGTTTGCATGTTTTCATCAGTGGTTGTAGTCATCGTTGTGGTAGTATCTCGTCTGATCTCATAATCTACAATGGCTCCAAGATCAAAAAACGAAGCCATTACACCGACAGAACCATACTTTCCTGCCCCCCAATTTAACGAAACACCAATCGGCGCAATGACCCCAAGCTCATTGTTCCAGGCATTGGAAATGCTGCGATCATGATTCGAGTTGTAATAGAGGCCTAGATAAGATTGCAGTGAGATATTAAATACCGAATTCTTCTTGATGGAAGACCCTCCGGCTGGCAAAGCAGCGGCTCTTAAAATATTTTTCACGTCATTGGGACCTTCTGCCTCAGCAACAGAAGCCATGAAAGTAGCGTATTTCAAGAATTTTGAATTTGAAATACCCACCCGGTTCTGTTTGTACTGTTTGTTGACCTGGGATACGGAAATACCTAAATCTTTTAAATACTCTTTTCGGTAAGTCTTTTTAAGTCCTTTTTTAAAAGATAACGCTCCCTTGAATTTTACGTTTTTCTTTGCAAGAAAGGTCTTCATTTGTTCCTTACTGTCACTGTACTCCAGCGTTCCGGTTCCAAATATTGCTTTATAGACGATAACAAAATTCAATACCGCAGAACTGTAATTTTTTTCACTGACGTTTTTATAGATCTGATTTCCTTTTCTCATCAATTGGAGGTAATCCTTTGTGCTTGATAGTCCTGCCACTTGATGGGGGTTGCCTCCTAAGTTTGTTATTACGGAATTAATATCTAGTAACTGCTCTATCACATTGATATTGGCTTCAAAGAAGTTGTAATACTCCATGTATTCGACTTTTTCATTCTTCTGCTTCTTGTCCTTTATCTCTTGTTGTAAGGCAAGGATGCCGTCCCATTTTTGCTTAATACTTCTGAAGTAGCCCAAAAGAATCCTAAAATCATCTCCATTTTGTCTGGCCTTATCCAATATATCCTGAACTTTTTGTTTGTCACTAAAAGCCAACCCTTGAACACGCTCATAAATCAATCCCATAAAAATCTGACGTGTATCATTATCTGCAATAATATCCCGATTGATGTCCGCAACCGCTACCCAGCCCTCACCTTCGACATTACTTCTCACGCTTTCCGAAAGAATCGACATCAACTTGATAGATGTATAAAGATCGGTAGCTTTTCCTGATGAAGAGGGGTTATCAAAGGCTCCCAGATGTTTAATTACATCGGGAAAAGAAGCTCCATTCGCCAATTTACTCACGGAAGCCGCTGCGGCTAACCCAGCATAAGCTTGAGGAAAATTCTCTCCAAAACCTTTGTATTTTTCTAATTCAAATAATCCATCCATGTTCGTTACCAGGTTAGCAATGTCTTCCTTGAATGCTTCTTTGAAACTTTGGATCAATATGGCGTACTGGAAAGGTTCCGTGTTCGTAATGAAGTTCGTACTTAGAGGAAACAATGTCGCTGCTTCTTGATTCTTCTCCAGAAACTTCTTGAACTTATTGAAAAAGAGAATGTTGACTTCCTCATTGGCTCTTTCAATCAAGAACCTCGAAACACCTGTCGCCACATTGGTTACATTGATTCCTGATACCCGACCCGCCAGGCTTTCAATTCCTGAGGGACCAGCGACAGATGAAGTAGTAGAAGCAGATGTCCAATTTGACAAAAAACCTTTCAAAAACGGATTGTTTTGCTTTATTCGGGACTTGATTGTTTCCCCGTTTTCCGTGTCAATGTAATTGTTCAAAATTGCCGTAACGGTAGCATCATCTTCCGGCCACTTGTTACTAGTAAGCTGCGCTTTCAGGACTGTCGCATCGTAGTACGTGATCTGTGCCGATAGCTCTACAGTCATCAAAAAAGCCATTAGCACCAATAAAGGTTTAATTAAGTTTTTCATGCCGATCTAATTGAATATTCAAAATGGTTATAGTTAAAATCAAATGGTAACTCCTCGAACCTTTTCAGTTTCTGAAGCACTTCTTGTTTGGTCAAATTCACTGGACTTTTGGCCCGACTCATTTCTACAGAAAGGATCAATGCAATCAGCGCACTTACCAAAGCCGTAGAGGTGCTACAACCTGTCATTTGAGCAAAAAAAGGGTAGGGTCTACTGCTTTTGAGAAAGGTAGAATAATGGGGTACTAAGGGACAAATGATGTCAACGGGTTTCAGAGGCACCCAATTCAATAAGTTCCTTTGGAGGGCTCCTACCGAAATGGAGAGTTCATTCATATCTGCGGGCAATACCTCCATCTCCAATTCTTTATTATCGCCTGCAGAAGCCACAACGAATACACCCTGACCTCTCAAAATCTTCATCGTATCCAGGATCTCATCACGCACTGCTTCATGTGAGTCCCAGGTTTCCTTATCCAACCCCTGACTAATACTGATGACCTGGATATGGTCCGCCTTTTCAACGACCCAATTAAAAGCGTTTAGTAATGCCTTCATCATGTCCAACACGCTTGATTGACCCGACTTAATTTTGCCAATGGTAATTTTCGCTTCAGGAAACATTCCATTTATTCCGGAAGATTTGGCCTTAGCAGCAATCAATCCTGCCATATGCGTTCCATGGCCGCTTTCATCAGGTGTATAATCAGAACCATCCAGGAAATTGATTCTTTCAGTGATGTGATTCAGATCAATATGATTGGTAATTCCTGTATCTAATATCAGGATGCCGGGTAATTCAGGACCCATTGGAAAATTACGCTTGAAAGGCTCATAGTAGTCGATGAAAAACGAAGGTCTTTGTTCGATAGGCAAATCAATTCCTTCGCCCCAAACAAATGTTCCATTGGACAGTTCAAACCACAGATTTGAATGCTTGTATTCTTCCCCCCAGACTTCTTTAACAATCTCTACTACATCTCCAGGCTCATAATAAACCTGGGTTGTTGCAGACAGTTTAGGCTGCTGGATCCGTTCGTTCAGATAAGTATTGACTATGCCTTTCATCCGTTTCGTCTTCTGGCTGGGATCACGTCGTTTCCGGTACTGGATGAACGCGGTGAGGAAGGGCTGCTGGTATTACCGCTCCCCTGTTGGTTGGATATTGGCTGAGGTATTGAACTGCGCAATCTCACCAATTTATTGAGCAGGTCAAACCAAAATGGTGCACCAAGAGAGATGGCCAGAGCAGTCAAAAAATATCCTAATCCTCTATTTGCCTTTTTGATGTGGCACCATTTACAAAAACTGTCCATATCCTCCGGCCACCCACTGCCAAGCATTTTATGCGCATTATTAATATCAGATGTTAGACTATCCTGAGCTGCTACGTAAGCTTTGTTGATCGCCGCTGTATCGGTGGAACCCGTTGCTCTTTTCAAGGCCATGGCCACCAGTTGGTCTCTGGCATCCGTATCTTTTGCCAGTCGGTTAGCCAGTTCAATGGAATCGAGATTGGCCCAATACGCGATAAACATCCCAATAAACAAAAGCATAAGCTGAACTTTTCGTTTGTACCAGCCGGATGCACGGTTATTCATTTGTTCAAACCATTCTTCAATCAGGGACCTGAATTTAGTTATGTCTTTGGAGGCTTCATTCCAGAGCATCGTTAATTGTACATGCGTGTCCTTGGCTTCTTCTTTCAATTTCAACAAGGCTGCTTCAATTTTGTCCTGATCCTGACTGGCAACACCGGCCTCGGCTTTTCCTTGATTCTTGAGGGCTTCAGTAAGTGATCTTGAAAACACCTCTTTTGAGAGGTAAGAAGGTTTATTGAAAAGCCCTCCTTCACTTGAATACTTGATTTCGGGTAACTCGTAAAACGCCTTGAGCAAACTTTCTCTATTTCGATAAAATAATCGTCCGATTCCGTTCAAGGTAAGCAGCAATTTATTGAGTATCGCATAGGGGTTGTAATTCTGATCGGATAGCATTCTTGCGATGGTCCATTCCAGGTTTCTGGCCCTTAAACCAAATACACTCGCTATGAACTCAACGATCACAGTAGCTAACAGACTGTAGAGTAAGTAGAGGAAAACCAACCCGATAAATACATCTAGAATCACTAAAGCACTCATAATGAAATGTTTTAGTAAAGTGAATGAATCAAGCCAAGAGGTTCAATACCGATGATTAGGTATTTTCATAAATGGCGGTGCCCAGTTTTAATGAATGATGACGATATTTACTCAGAACAACACTACAGCGCAAAGCGTAGTAACAGTTTATTGTCTAAACTCTTCCAAAAAAAATTGACGCTGTTGGATGCTATAAATCAAATCCCTTGATGATGCCGGTCTGCAAGGCAAATTTCATGATTCCTGCGGCGTTTTTTACGCCTAATTTTCCAAGGATGTTTTTTCGATGGGTATCCACGGTGTAGACACTAATGAATAGTTTATCTGCGATTTCGGCAGTGGTCATTTCGTTAGCAATGAGAGTAACAATCTCTTTCTCCCTTTCGGATAACTCTACATCAATTGGATTATCGAAGACCTTATTTTTTTGATAACTCTTCATGATGGTTTTGGTGATTTCTTCTCCGTAGTAAGGGTCACCTCCTACCAGTGTTTCCAGGGCTTTGATCAATTCTTTTTTACCCGCATTCTTCAGGATGTATCCGTCGATGCCCACATCCACGAGGTTCTTTACGAATTCCTTGCGATTGTACATCGATAAGATCAGCACCTTGACCTCTGGGAATGTAGCTTTGATTTCACGTGTTACTTGAATACCATCTTTCTTGGGCATGTTGATGTCCAAGACCACTATATCCAACTCTGGCACTGCCTTAATTTTTCGCAATAATTCCTCTCCATCGTATGCTTCACCTATTACTTCAAAGCGGGAATCCTGGTCCAGAATAAGCTTCAATCCATCCAGTATGAGTTCATGGTCATCTGCGAGTATAATCTTAATCGTTTCATGCTCCATCTTACGTGATTTTCCATAGTTCAATAATCATTTGCACTCCTTTCATCGGAGCGGTTGTCAGGCTTGAGTGGCCTTCCAATTTACCAATCCGGTTCTTAATGTTTTTGAGTCCCATACCCTCCGCTGCAGTTTCAGGGTCAAAACCTTTTCCATTATCCTTATAGGTGATGATCAATCCTTTGTCTGTAGTCCGTTTTAATTCCAGGTCAACTTGTGTTGCTTTCGCATGTTTGAGGGTATTACTGATCAGTTCCTGCACAATCCTGTAAATATGGATTTCAGTCTCCGAGTCCAACCTTTCGTCGAATTGAATACTCCGCAGGTTTACTTTGAATTGATTGGAAGACTCCAGGGACTCTTTCAGGTCTTGTAAAGCGGCCATTAATCCAAAATTGGTTAAGACGCCCGACAACATGTTATGCGCTATCTCTCGTGTATCGTTTACGGCCTTATCGACAATACGATTGATTTTATCGTACCTCGTGTCGTTCTCAGAGAGCACCTCCATGTGCATTTTGACCGCAGACAAAGTGCTCCCTAATCGGTCGTGCAGATCTTCGGCGATCCTTTTCCGTTCCTGCTCCTGCCCTTCGATCATTGAGTTCAGAGCAATGAGTTCCTGCTCTTTCAACAAGTTCGTCACCTTCTCCGACTGGATGTTTTTGTCCTGGATAGCAAGGAGGCGTTTTCTTTTGCTGTCACGATAGACTAATGCACTGATGATAAGACCCAGGATAAGCGTAATACCCAATACGATGGCAATGGCTCGCGATTGTGCCTTGCCTTCTCTTTCCAGTAAGATTTGCTTTTCCTTCTCTTCAGTCTCAAATTTTGAAGTTAGTTCCGAGATCAGCAAAGAATTGTCTAGTGCATCAAGATTTTTTTTAAATGAATCAGCCTTACTCAGCACGTAAAATGCACTATCCTTTTTTCCTACACCAAATAAGTTTGGTGCGACGTACCGGTGAAGCCAGAACTCTGCACGGAGCTTGTCATTATAGTAACTAAACTCCTTCGCCTTATTCACATAATCAATCGCCCTACCATAGTTTCTGCGGACACGCTCTACTTCTGACAATTGAATGTAGGTTCGGAATTGAAAAAATCGGAGAAACGGCTCATCATTCATCCTGGTCAAAGCGAGATGGAATAGATTCTCGGCTTCACTAGTAAGCGAATCATTCCTTTCAACACGACCTTTGTGTCGTAGGTATACCCCACGTATGATATAATAATCTGTCCAGAAATGATGTTCAGGTTCAAAAGACACCATTAAATCAGCAAAAGCATCCACAAATGGATCTTCTATCTCTACCTCATGGTTTAGCTTCCTCATTCCATGTTTGAATTCAAACATCCTCAAATGAAACTCATCAGATTGATCAATTTCAAGACCTCTGTATATTTCTAAATAAAGCAGCAAATCATCATTGGTTTGGTTAAGCTCCCAACTACGAAGTTTTAGAATTGAGTAAATAGAGAATTTCTTCTCCTCTTCAGTTCCTATTTGTTTGGCAAGCAGGTAAGCATCAGTGAAGTATTCCATGGGATACTTAGAATACGGGTAGGAGTATAAAAAATGATACCCCAGAAGTATCTTGATTACGACATGAGCCTCACTGTTATGCGGAAAAGACAACTCAAGATTTCTGATTTTGATCGAATCTTGTTTCCAATCGTAATCTGGAATTTGCCCTGCCTCATAAATGGTCTTATAAAGCAAAGATATGGCGGTGTTCCAGTTAGTATCTGTGACTTCTTCTACTTCCTTTTTGGCAGCTTCAAATCTGAAGTTCTTTAAATGTTTGAAAAAAGCCTGCCTGTTTGGTTCCCATTGGCAGCAGCCATAGTAACCAGTTAAAAGTAAAAGAAGCCACAGTACTAATTTTTTATTCAAATAACCCTGTTTTTAGATTCCGGGCATAACGGCCCACTATCAAAATTAAAGGTCGATGCAGAAGGCATTTCAAGCTCAGGAATAGGTTTTCTCTTTTCGATGGTATCCTTGGTACCTTCCCTGTACCAAAACTCATCATCAAAAAGACCATTCTCCTCCGGAGTACCATCAGAATGAAGCCTTTCGATTGTCCTTTTAAAATAAATCAGGTCATCCGAGGCTATTTCCAGATTTAATGGCTCTCGATCAGGACCAGGCCAGGAAACCTCCGTTCTGGGATTCGACCGGTCTGAATGTTTAGATCCACCCATTCCGCGCATCACCAGGTTAAACGCTTTAACGGTTCCCTTTTTATCGGCATTTAGCCTTTCATCTAATTGTGCCAGGAACTCCGTAGGTATTAACACTTCAACAATACCAATATTGATCAACCCTTTGTAATTTATTACTTCAAAGTCTATCGATTGGATTATATACTTCTTTTTTTCTCCTTCGGAAGTAGGTGGTCGACTCTCAGTCCAATTGAACCTGGCATAAACCGCAAAAAAGGTTCCATAAAGCTGGCTGGTGTAAACTAACTGGAAACTTTCATTATCTTCCAGGTTGATGTAATGTCGGAATTTTTTATCCATGATTATGCAGTATTAAAGTTGTCAAATTAATTCTAGAAATTTCCATTATCCACAGCTTCAAAGGCTTCAAAAGCATCTACCAAACCCGCCCCGGAAGCCCCAGGCTTATTCCTTCTGTTAGCTTTGATTACCTTGCCCTTATTACTTCGAGAATTGGAATGTCCTATTCTCACTTTTCTGGCATTGGAAATCAGTAATCTTTTTAAATCGGCAGGTGTAAGATGGGGATTCTTTTCTTTCAGCAGGGCACAAACTCCAGCTACCTGTGCAGTAGCTGTCGATGATCCTCCTATTATAGCCCATGAATCATCTGCTTTAGTGCTATCTCGGTCCCTATCAAGTTTTTCCAATTGTTGTACCGGCAACATAATGTACCCCCCTTCAGTCCGTGGCTTATTGGCTCGATTACTATGCCTGTGCATTCCAGAAAGGCCACATAGATCCGGCACATGCCGATTTGGATATATCTTACTTTCGAATGCACTCGTATAATCCGAAGCTTCCATCAACCCTTTCTCGTCAACATAGACCCCTCCTACCGAAATGACTTCCGGCATCATGGCGGGAAATCCAACTTCTCCATTTCCTGCAGCGCAAACCACCGTGATCCCCAGAGCTATCGCACGCTTGATATGGGTTACCAGACCACCAAGACTACCAGGAAGATCATTTAGATGCTCCCGGTCATCATCACTTATATCCACCAGATCAGAAGACAAGCTTAAAGAGATGATATTAGGTAATGGATCAAGTTTTAATGCTTCCTTAAAAGCAGTTTCCAGGCTTGTATCCAGTAAATCATCATTCTCATTCACCAACTTCATTCCGGTTAACGCTACTCCTGGTGCTACCGCGAGTAACGTTGCCGCCATGGCCGTTCCATGTCCTTCAGGGTCATTCTCAATATCAGAAGCTAATGGGCCTAGTATTCTACGAACATCATAACCGTACTCTTGAAAATGATGATGATCAAAATGGAAACCACTATCGAGCATCAATACCCTCACCCCCTTACCTACAATACCTTTTTGATGAATTCGAGAGGCATTCACAGTGGCAGCAACGTCCCCTGGAACCCGAAGGTGATGATAATCGACTAGTGGAGGAAAAAACAAATGATTCTTTCTGGGGAATCGATTATTCTGATAATAGAACGGCCATTGTATATAGGCTTCGTCGATTATTTCTTTTAAGGGGTGGTCGTAGTTCCACCCACCCTTATCGTCCGGAAACCAAACTGAAGGTCGAGAAGCATACTTTGCATTGCGCATTTTTTTTTCACAAAGCACCGTTCCAAATAAACGTTCATAATCACTTTTATCTCCTACAATAGTCATAGACCAAGGGCATTCGGAAACCACTTCCAATTTGTGCTTTTTAAAAATGTCCTTCGCACGTTTTTTATCCTGTTTCTTTGCCTTGTATTTTTCAAAGTCCATCCCTTCTTTGAGATAGGCCTTGTCTTTGGTCAAGTTATTAAATGTTACGCATGCTTGAATCTGTGTCATATATGCTTAGGTTTTGGTTGTAATTAGTTATTTGGCGTTTTCATCACAGGCACCAAATATTCGATAACAATAATCGCAATTATCAAAATACTTTTAATACCTAACAATCGGTATTTTCGGTCTTGAGATGTCGGTATATTAAAATTCATCATCTTTAGATGGCTAATAGGTCTTTAAATTATCCTCTATCCATTTGTACAAGCCTCAGATGAATGGTCAATGCGAACAACTCTACAAGGAATCCTTCCAAACCAACTAGCCCCTATCTTAGTCATCCTAAGGCTTGAGCTGAATGAACTTCTTCCAAATTGCGATGATCCCCGGAAGTCTGCAAGTGTTTCTTCTTAGCATTTTACAGTGAAGTATGGAGGACATTGTGATTGTATCATACTGACCGCTAACATTCAGTATAGATTTGTACCTATCTGAATAACATATTAGCCATGACTCATCAATACTATCTCTCCCTCTGCGAGCAATTAGCAGCAATTGCCCAACAAAATGGCAACAGCCCGGTAGGTTGTGTCATTGTGATCAATGGCGAGATCGTGGCGGAGGGAATCGAATCAGCCACTTCCGATCAGAACATCACCCACCATGCAGAGATGAATGCCTTACAAGCTGCTCGCGAGCAATTGGGAAAAGACCTGAGTCAGGCAACCCTTTACTCAACCCATGAGCCTTGCGTGATGTGTGCGTACAGTATCCGATATCATGGGGTGCATACAGTGGTCTTTAAAAACAAAGTCACTCAACTAGGCAGCTATTCCTCTGCTTTCAATTTGCTTACCTCGGACGAGGTTCCTGATTCCTGGCCTGCCAAACCAGCAGTGATCCACATACCTTAAAATCAACAAGTCCTATTTTCCAATCATCTATTCAGGTTTACAACTGGATACATTATCTTTCACCCAATAAGTAACCAGCTGTAAGTAAGTGATCTAACTACCCTATATCGTCATTTAACCCTTATTTAAGGTAATGTCAGTAATACCACATCCGTGGTATGCATCCTGATCTTTAGGCTTAATACTTTTGGCCTGACATAAGTCAAATAACACAACCAATTTTTAATAAATTTAGCTGACAAAATCATGAGTACCTTTCCAATTACATTCACGATCAACACAGACACCATCATTACTGCCTACAATACGCACAACGGCAAAATTAAAGGTAATGAAAAGCCTTACGGCCAAGACAATAGAATGCCGATCACTCCATCGTATTATACCTCCGATCCAGTCCCAAGCGGATCTCCATTGGCCATCGATATCGACGCCCATACCTGCATTGAAATTTCTTTTGTCGATTCTGCTCAGAACCCTAACAATTCAATTTATTTCCAGAAATTTGAAGATGTCCAAGGAGACCTGATTTCGGACACTACGAACCCGAATCATGATGCTTCACTGGCCATGCCGGTGACCTTACCGGTAACAGGTACAGCCTACGAAACATTCGATATTCTATTTCAGATAGAGGTGCAAGATTCATCAAATGTAAGCGAAATCTATTATTGTGAATTGGATCCTAAATTGAAAGCAAATCAAGGCCATAATTAATAAATATCAAGTTAATTCAATCTGGGTGGTCAGTATCCTGATTTCCTACCTTGCATTAACCCCACAAATCAGTTGCTCCCAAGACAAGCAAGTGGCTGATAGTTTAAAATCGCTGTTGGAAAACCGGGATACCAATCACTTAACCATCGAACAAAAGATAGATGTGTTGAGTCAATTGGCAGCCCTGGTTACTGCACCAAATGAAATATTGGATTATGGCAATCAACTAAAATCGATTATTTCTAACGGTGATCAAACCCATTTGATATTGGCGCATCAATTTATCGGCGTAGCTCATCGAATGAAAGGTGATTTGAAGCGATCACTGGAGAATCTGATCCTCAGTACTGAGAAAGCCATTGAACAAAATGAATATCACTATCAAATTCAAGGATATCTGGAAATAGCCAATACCTATACAGCAAATCAGGACCATAATAATGCATTGAGTTATGAGCTAAAAGCCATTGAAATAGGCCGAATATATGGAGATAGTATTGATTTAGGTATAAACTTGCTTAATACAGGCTTTAGCTATTATTCCCTGGAAAAACATGATTCAGCGATTCTACTTTACAACGAAGCAGAGCCAATTTTTACACAAGCAGGATTGCCCATTGGCAATGCATATGTGACCGGAAATCGTGCGTTGGTTTATTGGAAGCAAGGAAAAACGAAGGAAGCCATTCAGGACTTATTTGAGGCCATTGCCTTGCTGGAACCGCTGGGAGACGATTACGCCATTTCCGATTATCACATCCAATTAGGTAAGATCTTCCATGAGCAAAACGAGGTTCAGAAGGCCATTGATCATACAGAAAATGGAATCAACCTTGCTAAGGAATTAGACCTGAAAGAAAGCATCAGTGACGGGGCCTTGCTGCTCAGTGAGCTCTATCAAGAACTAAAGCAATTTGAAAAAGCGCTGCAATATCACCAGGAGTACCTCTCCTG
The DNA here is from genome assembly GCA_033344775.1 of Cytophagales bacterium. Taxonomy (NCBI): domain Bacteria; kingdom Pseudomonadati; phylum Bacteroidota; class Cytophagia; order Cytophagales; species Cytophagales bacterium. The sequence goes on from JAWPMT010000001.1 coordinate 418,226, forward strand.
TCGCGACAGTGTCGAAAACACTGAACAGACTAAAACCATGGCTAACATGCGTACCGAATTTGAAGTAAACCTTCGAGAAAAGGAGATCAGCCTGTTGGAACAACAGCAGGAGTTACAATGGACTTACATCATCATAGCGATCATCATGTTCGTCGCGGCGTTCATTTTCCTGCTTTACTTTCGTCAGCGATACCACAATTCCCGGTTGTTGCGAGAAGCAGAACAAAAGCTACATGATGATGACATCTACAAGTTGTTGGCGTCGCGAGAGACACAAGCGTTGCAATCCATGGTCAATGGCCGGGATCAGGAACGGATTCGTATTTCGCAGGAATTGCACAATCATTTTGGGAGTCTGTTTGCCTCGATCAAAATGAACCTGAATGGCATCAAACATAAATCTCCAAGAGAAGAAACCATCGTCCAATTGGTGGATCAGGCCTGCACGGATATCAGAAGTTTGTCGCATTCATTGAACATGGGCATTAGCGAAGGATTTGGACTTATTCCTGCCCTCAAAGATCTGGTAGTTCACTTGAGTAATTCAGGAGAAATGCAAGTGGAGTTCTCCGAAGCCATGAACGGTGTTCAACTAGACAGTGAAGGTGAGATCTTTGTCTATCGCATCATTCAGGAACTGGTCGGAAATGCATTGAAACATGCGAAAGCTTCAGAACTGTCCATTTCGGTCACTCATTTCGACGAGGAACAGTTGGTCAACGTACTCGTAGAAGACAATGGTGACGGGTTTGATCCCTCAACATTGGACCCGAATAAAACCGGAATGGGTTTAAGGACCCTGGAAGAAATGGTAGAAAACTATCAAGGTGAGATCAGCATTGACAGTAACGCCTTGAGAGGCACCACGATCTCCGTAGACCTGCCTCTTGACTCATTAAGAAAATCAACCGAGCTATGATAAAAGTATTGATTGTCGATGATCACGACCTGTTTGCCGAAGGAGTGAAATTCATGTTTCAACCGGAAGATGAAATCCAGGTGGTGAAACATACCAAAAATGGAAATGAAGCCCCGCATATTCTCGAAAATCATGAGATTGATGTCATTTTAATGGACATTGACATGCCGATTTTGGATGGCATTGCGACGATGGAGTTACTGCATCAAAAGGGGTATGATCATCCGATCCTGATGCTCACCATGCACCAATCCATGAAACAAATCCGTAGTGCGCTGGAAAAAGGAGCACAGGGCTACATTTTGAAAGATGCTTCCAGAGAAGACCTGGTAGATGCGATCAATAAAACCCATCAACGACAGAGTTATTTCCATCCCAAGATCAACGAACAGATCTTTGATTATTTCCGAGGCAAACGAACTTCTTCCAACGAAATGGCACAGTTATCCAGTCGGGAAAAAGAACTCGTAAAATTGATTGCTGATGGCATGAACAGTAAAGCCATCGCCAATAGTCTCCACCTCAGTGAACATACCGTCCGAACGCACCGACGTAACATCATGCAGAAATTGAAGGTTAAAACGGCTGGCGAATTGATCCGAATCGCGTTAGAGAAAGGAATCATTTAGTATTCAATGCAAGTTCACTACGAAACATTAAAATATTTCAGAATCGTTTTTCGTTTTTTATCAAACAAATAATACAATTATGAAAAAGTTAACAGTGAAACAACAAGCATCAATTAAAGGTGGTCCAAAGCTAAGAGTAAGCCAAGGTTAATGAACTCTTAAACGAACTTTAGGGTGTTTAAAGTACCACCCAAACATTTTTACCTTCCCACTTTCAACCAAAAGCTCAGTAATTCCAGTTCTTTCTTATCGTGCTCTTGCAAAAACATTAGGGAACCAAATTCTTCTAAAATTGATTTACCCTAACTGAATATACACTTAGGAGGTAATCATGGAAATTGGAATAGACAGCTTTGCAGCTGCTACTCTCGACCCTGTAACAGGGAATTTTACCGATACGGTAAGGGATATTGACAACTTGTTGGCTCGAATCAAATACTCCGACGAAATGGGTTTGGATAGCTTTGCGATTGGCGAACACTATCGCAAAGACTTCCTCGATTCTGCGAATACGGTCATTTTAGGAGCGGCTGCGGCTCAGACCAATCGCATCAAGTTAGGTAGTGCAGTAACGGTGTTAAGTTCTGCAGACCCTGTTCGGGTATTCCAAAATTTTGCAACGCTGGACCTGATCTCTCAAGGACGTGCGGAAATCGTCGTGGGCCGTGGTTCATTCATCGACTCCTTTCCTTTGTTTGGGTTTGAGACGTTGGATTATTCTGATCTATTTGAGGAAAAGCTTGCGTTGTTGCTACAGATCAGGGACCAGGAATTTGTGACCTGGAATGGAAAATTCAGGGCGCCGCTGAACAATCAACCAGTTTATCCCAGGCCTTTGCAGGAGAAAATCCCGATCATTCGGGGAGTTGGTGGAACGCCTGCTTCGTTCATTAGAGCCGGAGAGATGGGGCTTCCATTGACCGTGGCCATCATCGGTGGAGACACGGAACGATTTAAGCCCCTCGTGGATTTGTATCGCGAGACGTATTTGGCCAATAATCACCCTGAGTCGGAGATGATCGTCAATCTGCATTCGTTGGGTTTTGTAGGAACTGACAAACAATCAGCCCTGGATACCTATTATCCCGGTTATGCGAAAATGTTCAACAAGATCGGCAAGGAACGTGGCTGGCCTCCGGTCACCCGAGTAGGTTTCGAGGCACAGGCAGGTGACGAAGGAGCCTTAGTCGTTGGTGATCCTGATTATGTGGCAGAAAAGATCGTGAGGCATTCCGAAGTATTGGGTGGCATCAAGCGATTCACTTTTCAGATGGACAATCCATTATTGACGCATGACCAGTACATGGGTGCGATCCAGTTGATTGGTCAGGAGGTGATTCCGAAGGTGAGGGAAATGGTTGGGTAAACTGAAAATTTTCGAGAACACACTCAAATTCTTGATATAATCTTTATCCCGGCGGACGTGCCGGGATCTTCCTTTCATGAAGACCTTGGACTTGGCGCGGCTGGCTAGGTGTCTCCGAATAAATCCGGGGAAATGAATGTTGCTATTTTTAGAAGCTCTTTCTTACCTAAACTCCACATAAGCCACTTCAAATTCGAAATCGCCAGCTTTCTTTTCATCGGTGATGAAACCCATTCGAATGATCTCCGATTGGTCTTGTCGCTGCAACAAGTTGCCCGTCGCATACCCCATGCGGTACTGACGAACTTCGGATAATACATACGTTTTCGTCACCCACGCTTCGCTTTTTGGCAACTTGACTTTGAAATTGGGATAATAAAAACGCCGATCCTCTTCCATTTGCAGGGCCATACTGATTCCTTTGCTTCGGTATCTGATGGTGATTTGTTTGTATTCGCTAAGATTGTAATCAGAAAATGGTGAACGCAATGAGGTGAATCCGCCATTGTTCTCGAGTGACATGCTTCCATAAAACAAAAGCCCTTCGTCAGTGAATTGCGCCTGTCCTTTCGAAAGGCCACCCATCACTCCATCATTGATGATGTACCATCCTTTGAGCTCACTTTCGTTGAAATCAATCTTGAATGTAGCACTATATACGACCAGAAAAGATAATATCAGATGGAACATGGATTCTTTTTTCAAAGGATAACCATTGAAACATCAAACGGTTTTCGTAATTTCAATTGTATCAAAACCCGTAGCCCTCAAAACAGGTTACACTAGACAAATTGAACCGATATGGACGATGCGAAAAATATATTCGGAGAATTGTTGATCACCTGCAGCACTGATCCCATGACTGGGTTTTTCAGGGATGGATGTTGCAATACAGATGCGGAAGACACTGGCACACATACGGTATGTGCAGTCATGACAGAGGAATTTCTGGCCTACACCAAATCACAAGGAAATGATCTCACCACTCCTATTCCCAGTTATCAGTTTCCTGGATTGAAACCCGGTGACAAATGGTGTTTATGTGTCAATCGATGGAAGGAAGCCATGCTTGCCGGGGTTGCTCCCATGATTTTCCCCGAAGCCACACATGAACGATCGCTGGATTATGTATCAATGGAAGATCTGATCAAGCATGCTTATGTAAAAGAAAACAAAGGGTAATTACTCCCATAATTACCCTAAGCACCGCCATAAACTGAACAACGGAACATCGCCTAGTTCCGCTGTACTATAAATTCCAAACTGTCCACTGCAAAAGCAGTGAATATACCCAACGCATTGGTCACGTTGGATGGAGGTTCATTGAGGTCTCTGGAGTCCTGTGTCGCACTATTGAAGAGATCCACATATTCCTGATTCACCGTGTATACTTTCGCCACATGTCTTCCGTAGGTTTCTAATGCAATTCCAATTATGTCGAATGAAGCGATCTCCGATGGTGCAGAAATGAATCTAAAAGATCCTAATAATTCCAGGCTCTCTTCTGGAATCTCCTGGGGCAAAATGGGGTCTAAATCCTCTTCGAGATGTTCAATCACGACAAAGTAAGAGCGACCTGGAACTGCTGTCCAGGTCAATGTAATCACTTCCTCATTGAACAGGTCCTGAATTTGCTGTCGCAATCCAAAGTTCAAGGCAAGTGTCGGAATGGTCAATGTATTCTTCGATAATATCAGCCCTGTAGGCGCTTCTGGAACAGTGGTACTGGCGGTGGCCTGGGCCCCATTAGCCTCTATGACAATGGAATAACCGTCATTGGTGTTGATATTGAAATCCTCACCATCCAGAAAATACTTTCCAGTAGCTTCATCATAAGTCAACAGCACATCATCCGTTTCCGAAATGAGACGAATAGATGCGTCATCAATGGGCAAATCAGGAATCTCCTCGTCATTCAGGTCTCCTGCAGCTTTGATTTTAATGTCATTCACTTGTTGATCCGCAGTAATAAAAGCTTCTACCACAAATGGATTGGAAGTGGGTTGCTCCAGTTCATCACATGCGGAAATACCTGCAAGGCAAATCAATAGGTATAAGGTCTTGATTCTCATAGGTATTAAAAATCGATGGAAAACAATAAGTTGGGTGTAAACCCTAAATAGGTGATCTGGTTGATCAATGGTGGCGACTGCCCGAAATCATACTCGGTGTACCAAATATTTCTACGCCCCAGCACATTGAACAACGACAATCCCAGGCTTGCATCGGATTTCCCAATGTCAAAACTGTAGTTTGCAGATAAGTCCAGTCTGATGTAAGCCGGATTGAAGGATGCATTTTTAGGACCAACACCAACGTATGGTAAGGTTCTGCCATCCAACAACTCGATTTCGTAACGATTGGCAGGTTCGGAAAACGGACGCCCGGAACCATAGATGAAATTGGAAGAAAGGTTCCAGTCATCAATTTCATAGGTCTGGACCAATTTGAACTCATGGGCCTGATAGTGCAAGGGTCGAAAAGAGAACCCGTCGTTCAGATCTGGGAAGTTGTTCCGAATATCACTCCAGGTATAGGAGATCCATCCGGTGTAAGCACCTTGTTTCTTCTGAAGCAATACCTCTACTCCGGTTGCGGTGCCATCTCCTGATCGAAAAAGCTCGTCTACGCTATCATCTAACCCCCTACGAAACTGTAAGGAAAATTCATTGATCCCCTGTAAGTCTTTGTGATACGATTCTACGTCGAAAAGCCAGCCATCCAGTTCATAGGCAGCACCCAATACATAATGCGTGGCCTTTCCTAACTCAATTAAGTCTCCATCCGCCAACAACCAGAACTCACGTGAGCCTTCGGAAATATTTTGATTCACGATTTGATTAGCAAACTGGTAATGGATTCCAAACGCCGACTTCAGTTTGATCCTGTTCGTGAGATCATAAGACAAATTCAACCTCGGTTCTATCAATAGGTCGTCCTCCAGTTCATAGTCCGATACCCGTATTCCCGCTGATAGTTTCAGTTTATCACCTATAGTCGTTTCATTAGAAAGGTAAACTGAACCATATATGGCCTCCTGATCTCTATTCAAAAGCGTTACGGTATCGTCCCGAATATTGTCGTATTCAATGCGATTATCTGTGACAGAAAATCCAAATTCGGTTTTTGATCTTAGGCTCATCTGCCATTCAAAATCCGCTTTGAAGCTCAAATCAATCACACTATTGTCTTCCAGGGTTTTACGGGTTCGGTCAATCACCACTGAATCTTCATTCATGACCAGCACATCCTCTAACCGATTATAATTGCTGAAATACTCCGATCCTGCAATCAGAAAATTAGAAAACAGCTTTGGATTCCATTGACGTGACCATTTGCTCGATATGCCCCGATTCCCCCAGTCTGTTTGCTCATTTAGGTCATAATTAAGTCGTAGCTGATCAGTCAGATTATCGGTCACATTCTGAGACTCATCCAGAAAATCCTTGCCACTATAGGTACTGATAGTGATCATGTCCTTATCAGATGGACGATAAGACAATTTGCTGTTCCAATCGAAAAAGTAGATATCGGGTTCCGTGGAGATGTTGGTTGCATTTTCCAACTGTGTGCCGCTGAAATCATTGTCCACACTCAAGTTCCCGATCAGGTCCTTGTATAATCCGCCTTTCAACACCTCTGAATAAGACCGTCTGCCAGCAACAAACAGGGAAATTTTCTTACTCAAAGGCATTTCATAGTAGCCGCCCAGGCTTAACAAACTGGCACTGATTCCACCCTGAATCTTCTCAAAGCTTCCCGTCTTGCCGGTCAATTCAACCACGCCACTGGTTCGCCCACCATACCTTGCAGGAAAAGCCCCACGGAACAACCGTACATCTTTGACCGCATTGGAATTAAAGGCGCTGAAAAAGCCGAAGAAGTGATCCACTTTGTAGACGGTCATGCCATCCAGAAGTGTCAGATTTTGATCAGGGGTTCCGCCTCGAATGAAAAGGCCTGAAGAACTTTCATTGGTACTGCTGATCCCTGGAAGCATTTGCAAGGACCGGAAAATATCCGGTTCTCCAACGCTGGGCAAAAGCTTCAATTGCTTTGTAGAAAGCTGTGTCATGCTGATGCCAGCACTGGCATCAAATATTTTATGAGAAGAGGCTGAGATCACTATACTCTCAAGGGTTTCGCTCATAGGGTCCATCTCGATGGTCAATTGCCGCTGCCCGCCGGACAGATCGACTTCTTTGGGCACAAAACCCACATAACTTACTTCAATAATGGTAGAAGCAGGATCAATTCCTACCAGGCTAAAATAACCCTCCAGGTTAGTCGTCACACCAGTGGCAGTCCCTTTGATGATGATACTCGCAAAAGGAAGCGGTTCGCCCGTACCGACTTCAACAACCTTGCCGGAAACAGTCGTTTGAGCATGACCGACAAAAGGAATGACGACTTGTAGAATTATGATGAGTCGAAGGTTATCGATAAGGCGATGCTTCATGGATCACTTGTTGTGAATAATATCCGACGAAGCAAATCGATTAGCCCCTCAATTGACAGGACAATCCTGTTGAAGCTGTATTATTCAAACTGGAACCGGCTAATTCCTGTGTCGAAATAATTATGTGGGATTACAAATAAAAGGTGAACTGAACGCCCATTGGGCTTATTGCTAATTCGTCCACGAACTTTAATAGTTGCTTTCCGTGATTGTTTTGGACCAGATAAAAACCAATATCAAATACGAATAAGAAAGCCCCTTGCAGGACCAATGACTGCCCGAAGCCCTTCAGGCGATTCTGATTCGTGTTTTTTGCACGTTGCTGCAAGTAAAGTCCACCCGCCATGTATGCCAGGTCCAGTCCGGCATTGAACAACAGGATCTTTTCCATGGAATGTTGGGCCTGTATCGTCTCACTGAGCATCAAGCCCGATGGATCAGTTGTCGCTGCGCTATAATACCCTATTCCTGCAAGTGTAAGGTTTACCGTATTCCAAAAGCCATTCATTTGATGAAAGTACTTCCTTGAGCCTGCTGCCCTGGAGGCAAGGATCGGACTGGAAGCCAAATTGGCCAGTCCCAGGTACCAAGAACGATCATCCCCTTTTTATTCAGATCCAACCGATTCGTATTGAAGGATTCCAGCGATTGCGACCAACAAGCAACACTGATCAAAAAGGCGATTTGGAAGAGTAATAATCGTTTATTCATCAATTCATTAAACACATCACGCACGAATTAGTTATCTCCATATGAGTTCAACGAAAGAACAAAAGATCTACATCATTGGAGCGGGCATTAGCGGGCTGATTGCTGCCCTGAATCTTGAAAAAGCTGGCTTTCACCCCATCATGTTAGAGAAAGATAAGGCCGTCGGCGGCAGGGTTCAAACTGATCAGGTTGATGGCTTTTTACTTGATCGAGGATTTCAAGTGCTTTTGGAAGCTTACCCTAAAGCCCAGGAATACCTCGATTACGATAATCTGGAATTGCAGCCCTTAAGTAGTGGCGCCGTACTATTTTCAAACGGTAAAGGTGAATATTTTGGAGATCCGTTACGTGAATCAAAATTCCTGTTTCCAACCATCACTTCTTCGGCTGGCTCTCTCTCCGACAAATGGAAAATCTTCCGACTGAACCGCAGCTTACAAGGAAAAGACCTGGATGCGGTTTTTGAGCATAGAGAACAAACGACCCTTGACTACTTGAAGGATTATGGTTTTTCTGATAAGATCATACATTCCTTTTTCCGGCCCTTCTTTAGTGGCATCTATCTTGAACCAAATCTGGATACTTCCAGCCGCATGTTCGAATATGTCTATAAATTATTTGGGAAAGGTCGGGCCATGATCCCAAAAGGTGGCATTGGCGCTATTAGTGACCAACTGAAATCGAAGTTGTTAAATACAGAGATCCGACTTTCTTGTACGGTCGACAAGGTGGAATCAGGAATGATCACGCTGAGCAATGGTGAACAATTGAAAAGTGACTTCACCATCATTGCCAGCAACCCTGGCACATTACTGGCAAACTATGCCAGTACGCTCCTCTGGAAATCGTGTGACAATCTATACTTCAAAACTCCAACCCGAACGATCAAAGATCCGGTCATTGGATTGAGTAAACATGAAGACAGCTTTGTCAACAACATCTTCTACCCAACCAGTGTAGCTACCACTGAAAAAGGGAATGAGGAATTGCTGTCGGTTACCGTCGTAAAAAAACATGAACTTAGTCCAGAGGCACTTATAGAACAAGTTACCCAGGAGTTGCAATCGATCTTCGGCATCTCCGGAATAGAATTTTTGAAACACTACCCCATCAGTATGGCACTCCCCAACTTACAGGATTTGCAATACAATCGGGAGAGTCGGGAAAGCCTGTTGACCGAACATATAGCCATCGCTGGCGATCATCAATTGAATGGCTCGTTGAATGCCGCCATGATCTCTGGTGAAAATGCGGCAACAGCGGCCTTGACTGCCATCAACAAGGAACTGATCCCTATGTCATGAAGAAACGCAGACTTGGATTTGTGTTGATTGTATTGATGTTTATCCTCTGGTTTGGAAATCCATCAGAACAGTAATATCTGGATTCGGTAGCGAACGATTTCGGAAAGGTCCATCACGGCATGGCTCTGAACGCCGCGCAACTGGCTACTATGGGAGAAAGTAACTACCATGAATTTCTGATTGCCAGCACAAACGAATATGCGTCTGGCAATATTCAGGTCGCTTACTTCGGGATCGCTTTTACCACCTTTTATCTGGGCAGTTCCAGAAAATCAATTTCATCAGCTAAACCCCTTAAATCTACTTAGACATGCTACAACCTTTACCACCAGGATATCAAAAACACATTCATTATTTTGAATTTGAAATAGCTGCCTCTGAAGCCGCTGTTTGGGAATGGTTGAATGACACAAGGACATTTACAGATACGCAGGTTTGGCCTTACAAAGTTGAGTTCTATAGCCCGGATGAAAACACTCCCAATGGATTTTACGAAGGTGTGCTAACCACCCATACGGGACCTTTCGTCAACTTCCCTGGGGAGCTGGTAAAGATCGATGAAAAATACCGTGATCTTCAGTACTACTACGGCAGCTATGCCATCCATCCGCATTGGGTCCGACCTTTCCGATTAGAATTCTGGACTTATTCAATAGAATCAGGTACCCAAATCAAATGTGCTTTGAGTAGTTATGTCAAACCCTGGATCTTCAAATTTTGGGCATGGTCACAACGACTGTTCTGGGGCCGCTTTCAGCGTTGGTCAACTCGTCAGATCTTGAAAATCGAAAAAGGTGCTAAGCGAAAGTTACAGTCTGCTTCGTAACTCCTGGCCTTTAAACAAGTCTGATGGTAGAATCGATTTTTGGTAATACCAAAATTACGTCCAGGAATGTATCAGGGACGTAATTTTGTAACACTTCGCTAGGCCTCCCTAAACATCAACCATCCCATGGTCATGGTCCAGGCAGTCGTTCCGAAAATGAAGATCCTGAATCCGGCTACATCAGTCAAAATAAATCCCGTGACCAGGGTCAACAATGCTGCAATTACCAGTCCAATGCCGAAATAACCTATCCAAACAGGGAATTGTCTGGTTTTTACCGTAGCGATTGACCAAAACAAAGTGGAGACACCCACCCCAGTCATAAATATGTAATCATTCGCCAGATTGAAAAAGTGATTGTAACGAAAGATGGGCTTCAATGAGGCAATCACTTCAGGGCTGGCATCTGCATATGAAGCTACGAATTGCATCAATACCAGACCATTCAACGCCGCGGCCATCATCACAGCGAACAATCCAAATAACATGAATGAAAATCCAATCCGGGATAAAAAAACCGACGCTTGTAAACGCACCATAATGCCCCAGTATCCGTAAGCAACAAAGGGAATAGAGAACAAAGCAATGGAATGAGCAATGATCCCCATATTGACAATCATCAGTAAATGATCAAAGTCTCCACCCACTGGATGTAAGACCATGGTCACAATCATAAGGAAAGATCCGATCAGCAGAGAAAGCCCGGCACTTTTTAAGTTATTATTATTCATGCGTTAATAATTTGAGTTTGAAGCAAACCTAGAGGGAGCCTCAGGTTTTCACACTTGATCCAAATCAAGAAATGTCAGAGATGCGTTTTCTTACTCTACTCAGCGTTTCTGGGGTCATACCAAGATAAGAGGCAATGTACTTGAGGGGAAAGGTTTGAAGCAACTGAGGTTGATTGTTCAGTAACTGAAGATACCGCTCATCTGGCCCCCGTTCTTTGCGAAAAGCATCATGTTCAGGATTGCCCAGGATCTTGCCCAATTGAAAAAAGACCGGTGATCGACCAATCAGATCATGCAGGTCATGGATGTTCAAAATGAGAGTTTCTGTATCCTCAAAAGCTGCAATCTTGTATTTTGAAGGGGCTCTGGCCGTAAAACTAGCCTGGTCCACCAGCCAACTTCCCCGGACATACAAACCAGTAGTTTGCTGATCCAATGCTGCATTGAAAAAATAGGAATAGACGCTTCCTGTTTCCAGAAACCAGAAACAACTGCAAACTTCTCCCTGGTCAAGCAACAGTGTACCCTTCTTATAGAACTTCGGTGACAGAGCATTGCGAACCGTATCTATCTCATCTTCGGTGAAGGAACCAATGGATCGAATCGATTGCAAAAAAATATCTATCATGAGAAACACCAAAATAGCGCATAAAAGACAAGTTTTTTGAAACTCAAACAAATCTGTTTTGGTTGAAACGGGGCTTTTAGCTGTTCACACAAGTTCATGGCAGGTGAAAGTCGTTAATTTTTTATATTTCAACATCTGTTGCAAATGCCTAGGATCGTTAAATTAATCTTGTTCATCATATTTTTTGCGTGTCAGTACTGGCCATCGCACGGTCAGTCTTTGGATAGCCTAAAAACGTTACTTACCCAAAGTAGTGGAACGGCAAGGATTGAATTATTACATACCTTATCCAGAAATCTCCGGTGGAGTCAGCCCGATGAGTCGCTGAAATATGCTACTGAAGCCCTGAAATTAGCGGAACTTCAGCAAAACACGCCCTTGCAAGCCACTTCCTACCGGTTAATTGGTGGCGCTCATTATTACCTAGGAAATTATGAAAGCTCGCTGCTGTACAGCGAAAGATCATTGAATATCGCCGAGTCCATTGGGGATACTTCCCTTATGATCACCAACCTCAACAGCCTCGGCATTGATAATTACGATCTTGGCAATTACGAGGCTTCGATGCAATACTTTTTGGAGGCTGTGGATTTGATGAATGCCAATGGTGGTAAACTTCGCCGGGCCATCGTTCTCAATAATATCGGGTTATTATTTGAGCAAGTTGGTGATGCTGAGCAAGCCCGTAGTTTCTCTCTGATGGGGCTTGGTGTTGCCAAAGAAAACAACAATACCAACGTACAGGTATATTCCTACAATGGGATAGGTATTTCTTACATGATGGAAGACAACTACACCCTGGCACTTCAATACCTGGATAGTGCACAAAAAATTGCTAAACAAGTCAACAACCGGATATGGGGGTCTGTCGCGCATAATTATTCAGGAGAAATTTACCGTCTGCTCAAACGATACGATTCCGCTGAATATCATTTTGGAACAGCACTTCGATTGAGTGAAAGCGTTGGTGATCAAAAGCGAATTGCTGATGTATATACGAATCAGGCCAGGTTGTGTCTGGTGCTTGGCAATCTGGAAAAGTGTTTGTTCTATCTGGACAAGAGTCAGGAGCTTGCTGCAACCTACAACTGGCGCAAACTCTACCTGGACAATCTGAAGCTCTATGCAGATGTCTACAGTACTTTTCATATGCATCACAAAGCCATAGAAAGTCAGGCAGCTTACGTGGAGTATCGTGATTCGATCTATAATGATATCATGAACAGAAATCTGGAATTGATCCCACTGAAACTATCTGAACAAAAGGACCGCATCCGCCTGTCGCAACAACAGGCCGCGCTGGACGCACAAAGGGTCGCTAATTTAGTGTATCTAGCCATTATTGTCATTGCCATCCCTATCGCCATCCTGTTGTTCTATTTGTTGCGTAAAAACAAGAAGCAGAACAAGGTCCTGGAGGCCAAAAACGAAGAAATCAGGCAGACACAGGACCTGTTGGTCAAATCCGAAAAAATGGCCTCATTAGGTGTTCTGGCCGCTGGAATCGGTCATGAGATCAACAATCCATTGAACTACATTGAAAATGGCGTTCTGAATATCTCTAATATCCTTAAGGAAGACTTTCCGGATAAGCATTCCCCCACTCTCGACAAATTCATTGATATCGTTAATGAAGGAGTCAACCGGGCTTCTACAATTGTGAATAGCCTTGCCAATTTCAGTCGTAGCGGTCAGGAAAACAATGAGTTTTGTGACCTGGAAGCTATTGCTGAAAACTGCCTCGTTATCCTGTCCAGCAAGACCAAAGGTATCCAGTTCAATAAGGTCTATTCCAATGAAAAGCTCCTGGTCAAAGGCAATGAATCGAAATTGCATCAGGTATGCATGAACCTGCTGGCTAATGCCATTCATGCAGTGTCAAAACAACCCAATCCTACCATTGCAATCAGAACGGAAAAGGTAGGAGATGAATTGGTTTTGACCATCAAAGACAATGGCTATGGCATTGATGAAGAAAATTTATCAAAAATCAGTGACCCTTTTTTCACAACAAAAAGCCCCGGAGAAGGCACAGGACTAGGATTATTCATTGCTCATAGTTTTATCGATGAACATAATGGCCGTTTAGAAGTTAAATCTATTATAGGAAATGGTGCGACCTTTTTGTTACACTTGCCTTTTAACCGACCATGACTATGAGTAAGGAAGAAGAAATAACCATCTTGTACGTGGATGATGAACAAATGAACTTGTTCATTTTTGAAGCGGCCTTCAAGAAAAAATACCAGGTATTGACGGCTGCCTCAGGCAAGGAAGGGCTGGATAAACTTCAGGAAGCTTACAACGACATCATTGTGGTGATCAGCGACATGAACATGCCTGAAATGAATGGTGTGAATTTTATCAAAGAGGCGCGCAAAAGTTACGACAAGGTTGGATACTTCATTCTTACTGGCTACGGGTTCAATCATGAAATAGAGCAAGCATTACAAGAGGAAGTGGTACATAAGTTTTTCACCAAGCCTTTCAAGCCCGAGCAAATCCAGGATGCCATTGACGAATTCAGAGACGTCAAGTTGAGGTCGTAGGCGCAATGCTCCGTTAATTTCAAATGCTCCGCTCACTTTTTTATTCGATTTTAGAAGATCGCACTGTAATACAAGTCCGCTAAAAGCTTCTGATTTTATACTATTTGCCCCCAGCCTCCTTCGAAATGCTCATAAGCTAAGTCATATTTAGCGAGAAATACCACCTTATTTCATCATAGGATGTAACCATTCCAAAACGCCGAAGTATTCCTACAAATAGGAAAATACCTAAATATTTCCTACTTTAGTTTTCCTACAAATAGGAATTTACTTATGAAGAAGTATCCACTTGGTGAATTTGAAGAGATCGTTTTACTGACAGTAGCGGTACTGGATCAGGACGCATATGGATTCAGTATCAAGGAAGAAATTTCTGAAAGACTGGGGCGTAAAGTCAGTATTGGGGCACTACAAACTGCCTTGATCCGTATGCAGGATAAAGGCTACCTGACCAGCCGCAAAGGAGAAGGAAGTACTGCTCGTGGTGGTCGTCCGAAGATGTATTTTCAAATTACCTCCCATGGCATGCGTGCATTGGATTACAACAAAAGTGTCCGATTAGACCTTTGGAACGCCATACCCAACAAAACCCAGTTACTCAATTATGATTAAACGATTAGCAGATCGATTGCTACAATGGTTTTGCAGAGAAGACCTCTATCTATTCATCCGAGGCGACCTGCAAGAAAACTACGATAAGCACATCAAACAGAATTCTTCGTTGAAAGCCGACTGGCTATTTCTAATGGAGGTCCTGTTGCTGTTTCGACCTGCCATCATACAACTACATTTAATCCCGGTCAAATACTCAAACCCAATATCTATGTTCAACAATTATCTAAAAATCACATTGCGCAACCTGCGACGACAACACACCTATGCATTGGTCAATATCATTGGTCTATCAGTGGGAATTGTCAGTCTTTTTTATATCTGGATCTTCATTGAAAATGAATTGGCTTATGATCAACACCATGAGGAAGTAGAACGCATTTTCAGGGTTTCTACTGAAGGAACAGTCAATGGTGAATGGATCACCATGGCAACCTCCCCTCCTGGTCTGGCGAAACGCCTGGCGGCAGATCTCCCTGAAGTGCAGGAAGCGACACGCGTAAGTGGATTTCTGGGGATCAAAAAAAATATACTTAAAGTTGACAACCGCACATTCATGGAGGAAGGCGGCTACTTTGCCGAGCATAATTTCTTTAAGGTACTCACCTATCAACTGCTTAACGGCGACCCTGAAACCGCGTTGAACGAACCACAAAGCATCGTACTCTCTCATTCCCTGGCCAAAAAATTATTCAATGCAACAGATGTACTTGGTCAAACCATTTCCATCACCAATGACTATGGACAACATGATTACAACATTACGGGCGTATTTGAAGACGAAGGTGTCCTGTCACACCTGAATCCAACATTCATCTGCTCCATGAACAGCGGAGCAATTGGCCAATTCGTGATGGGAAGTGATCAAATGGTCGGTAATAATTTTCTATTCACGTATATCAGAACCAATCAGGAGCTTGATCCAACCACCTTACAAGAGAAAATTGCGGATTTTCTGGCCAAATATGTACAAGATGCAAAACACACCCACAGCTTTCTTCCTGTACGGGATATCTATTTGCATGCAGAGGGACGTGGAGACGACAGCCTCGGTGGTGACATCCGCTATCTTTACATTTTAGCAACCATTGCCTTGCTCATCCTGATCATTGCTTGTGTCAATTTTGCTAACCTCGCAACAGCTCAAGCCACCAAAAGAGCTAAAGAAATAGGCGTTCGTAAAACATTTGGAGCCTACCGTCAAATGATCATTAGTCAGTTTCTGGCAGAAGCCATGGTCATGAGCCTTTTAGCTACTTTAGTTTCAGTACTGATTATCGCTTTAACTGCACCCGGATACACCCACCTTACCGGAAAGCCTGTTACCATGGAGGCCATCATTGTCCATGCACCTGTGTTGGTCATCATTACCTTAATCACTGCTTTATTGGCTGGAAGCTATCCAGCATTTTATTTGTCCAGGCTAAAATTACAATCCGCACTACGAAGTGGGTATCGTGGAAGCTCAGGGTCCTTCCTGATCCGCAAGGGCCTGGTGGTTTTTCAGTTCATCATCGGAATCTTGTTCATCATTGGTTCGTTCACCACACTTAGCCAATTGCAATTCATCAAATCACAACCACTGGGATTTCAAGTCGAAAACCAGCTCGTGATTCCATTGCAATCGCAAGAGGCCATCCAGGATCTGGAAAAAGTGAAACAAGCCTTCTCAAGCATTCCAGCTGTGATCAAGGTAGCAGGAACAAGTTATACTCCTGCTGAATTTGTCCTTAGCGATAATCACTACAGAACTACCCCGACACAAGAAGGTGAAGGCATCATCATCCGCCAAAACGATGTAGACTTTGGCCTGATTGAAACCCTGGGCATAGAGCTTATTGCAGGTCGCACTTTTAATCCCGACTTTGCTCAGAATGACTCATCAATCTTGCTGAATGAAACAGCGGTCCGATCTCTTGGACTCACGAACGATGAGGTACTGAACAGAGACATTTATACTTCCGAAGGAGAAGGCATCATTGGCTATCGGGTCATCGGCATTGTAAAAGATTTCCATGCCAATTCGTTACACAAAGCCATCGAACCTTACCTATTTGCTATGCGACCGGGTCGGGCGGCCAGCTCGCTGATCGTCACTACTGCCAATACAAATCCCGTTGAAGTAATCCAGTCACTTGAACGATCGTGGGAGCAACTATTTCCTCAAGTACCATTTGAATTCAGCTTTCTGGACGAACAATTACAATCCAAGTATTCAAGAGATGAAAAATTTGGTCAAATCATCATGATCTTTACCGTGATTGCCCTGGTCTTATGTTTTATGGGAATTTTCGCACTCACTTCATTTAGCATACAGCAAAATATGAAAGCAATCAGCATCAAAAAAGTGCTAGGAGCGCAAGTGGGGACACTATACATTCAGATGGTATCTCGTTTTCTTTTGCTGGTGATCCTGGCCTCCATTATTGCATTACCTATTGGACTCTTCGTAATGAATAAGTGGTTAGCCTTGTTCGCATACCGTATCGAAACAGACCTGGCTTCTGGCCTTGTCCCCGTGATGCTCATTGTGATCAGCACCCTACTAGTGATCAGTCGGAAATTGCTTAAGGTCGCAAAGGTCAATCCTGCTACGATTCTGAGGAGCGAGTAAAGTATTGTTCAAATGATTATTTGCCTGTTGAAGATGCAACAGGCTTTCCTCGCCACCAGGTAGCAAGTGAGGAGCCAGTGATGTTCATCAACGGACCAAATACCGAAGGAGCCAGTCCGATGGTGGCTACTTTTCCCATTTGCAAGGCAATACCAGAGGCCAGTCCTGAATTCTGCATCCCTACTTCAAAGGCGATGGTCCGACAGGAAGCTTCATCTACGCCTAAAAGTTTACAGATGCCATACCCAAGTCCGTAACCCATAAGGTTGTGGATCACACAGGCAAGGATCAACAATAAACCAATGTCAAGCAGGTTGTCCCTCCCGGCAGCAGTAATAACGGTAATGATCAGACCAATGGCAATCATAGACACTAAACTTAGGATTTTCTCCATCAAGTCCCGGTTTTGACCAAACAACTTCAAGAAAACCATACCGCTAATCACAGGGATCACAACGAACCAAACAATATCAATCAATGTGTTGGTCAGTAGAACAGCAAAAGCCATATCCTGAGTAAGCAAGGTGATAAGACTTTTCGTAAGAATGACCAATGAAAAAGCAACCATCTGCACAAGTCGACCTTTAGTTCCTGTTTCACTAAAGGCAAAGAGATTGAAAATTAGCCCGGCAATGATCGGCAGGATCACCATGTTCATGATTCCCAACATCATGTTCCAAAAATCAACAGGCACCAGTTCACCAGCAATCAAGTGCATCAAAAAGGGAGTAAGTAAAGGCGCCAATACGGTGGCTACGGCTGTAAGTGTCACACTCAAAGCCACATTTGCTTTTGACAAAAAGGACATCACATTGGATGCAAGACCACTGGGACTTGTTCCGACCAGCACAATACCTGCTGCAATTTCCGGAGGAAAACGGAAGAAGGAAATCAATAACAACGCCACCAGAGGCATGATGGTGAATTGACATAATACCCCTATCAATACCGCTTTTGGTGCCATGATCACCCCTCTAAAGTCCTTTAAGCTCATCTGCGATCCCATCCCAAACATGATGATCTGTAACAAAGGAATGATCAGCCCTTTCAATTCGAAAGACCCCACACGAATAAAGAATTGTGGGTAGAACATAGCCATGCTGACAGACGCCAGGATCAGCACGGTGTAAGTAAATCCTTTCGCAAAATCACTGACTCGAATGCCAATGGCTAGCATCACAAAACCAAGGATTACAGCAATTCCTGTGAGTCCCTCCCACTGGTCAAGAATTCCAATCAGAAGTAATACGGCTCCTAAGATCAATAATGATTTTTGTAGATTCTTCATGTACCCATTAGCTCGATGATGTATTCAGCCAATAGGCATAGGCCTCGTTTTGATCCCAAATTTTGAAAAATATCACCCTCCATTAACTTTTGGCTGAATCTTTTGATCAACTAAGTTATTAGCGTCATCGACTTGCCAGCTAATATAAGCTACTTCAAGGTAGCAGCTAAATTCCTCATCGGGTCATTACTGCTCGCTTCAGTATGATCAACTGATCCCTTTGACGGATACGGATCAAATACGTTCCAGTCTGGAGGTCACTTACGTCAATAAGCATTTGATTATTTGAAGAACTGACCTCATACCTTTCACTTGTCACCAGGCGACCGGCCAGATCTAATATCTCTATCGATACAGGTGTAGTAAAGTCATTTGTTTGAAGTTCTACCGTCATTTCCTGCTCGATCATGGGGTTAGGAAACAACTTCGCCTTGAATTGACTTCCGTTTGGAGCATACTCCACTACTATAATATCAGAATATTCAAAAGCACCATCAAAATCAACTTGTCGCAATCGATAATACTGTACCCCCGGAATCGGGAATCGATCCTCGTAATGATAGACGTGGACTTCATCTGTCGATCCATTTCCGCTCACTTCAGCCAACACTTCGTAATTAATTCCATCTAATGATCGCTGTACTTCAAAAAAGTCATTGTTCAGCTCTGAAGCAGTACTCCATTCTAATGAAACACTATTTTGTTCGATTCCTGCCTCAAAATACAGCATTTCAACAGGCAGCGGATTCGTATCGTCTTTTGATGTAGCCAATGTTACTGGAGAAAAGGAAGTCATCGGGGATGCTGCTGTGACCGTACCCGAGGAGAAAGCTGCATTTCCTAAATCTTCCCACACCGATCCATTATAATGCGCTACCAAAAGTCGGGATGGTGCATTTACGCCACTCGACCCATCATAAAAGAGTGTTGGAATGACGTTGGTTGAGCCATTATCTCTGGTCAGGTCCCAATGCTCCAACCCACTCACACGTACAATGTCACCTGCCTTGGTAGCCGTCGCCGATGCACTGGCAGCAAAGCTGTATTGACCCGTATATTGATCTGCAACATCTCCTGATTGAGGTTGAATTCCTAACCTCGCATAGCGACTTCCTTCCCCTATAGGAAAGACAAAATCATCATCACCTATTTTCGAAACGGCACCGGCAACAAAACTATTGCCATCATTGGAACCTCCGGTTGGGGTGGTTTCTGCAACACCATCATATCTAACCGTGGCATTATCATTAAAAGTCAAGGTACCCGTCCCAGGCACAACGATTCCGTCTTGAAAATCCAGGTGACCTGAAATACTAACGTTCGCATTTAGGGTAACATCAGCGGTACCTGCATCAGTGTTATTTACTTCCAAATTTGTAAATCCTGTAGCAGATGAACCACTTATGGTCTGAGCACTGGCACCATCAAGCGTTACTGTTGCTGGAGGTGTAAAAGTGCCATTATTGATCAAATTTCCTGAAAGACTCATGGAAGTCAGTCCAGATAAGTTCAGAGTACTTCCAACCGTGAAATCGCCATTAAGGTCCATTGTACTTATTCCGGTTACATCTATTGCAGCTCCAGATGCGACACTGAAATTACCAGGGATATTGAGATCGGGACCATCATATTCTCCACTGGTTACAACCAGGTTTGTGAATGTCACCGTCTGCGGATCGTTATCGAAAGTATTAGTACTGGCGCCTTTGTCAATTTCTAACGTCGCAACCGTAATCGCATCTGCTTGTGTCTCAGGATCTGTCGTGCTGGTAAAAACTACGGTACCAGAAGCTCCACTGAATGTTCCCTGATCCACATCCAATGCCCCGTCGACACGCAAAGTATTGGTTCCTAAGGTCAATGAAGTACCTGTAGCCAATGTAATTGCTCCGGAAGTCTGTGTACCTGAACCAATGGTAACGGCCGTAGAGGAAGTACTAATATTAACGGCCGCAAAGGTATTATCCCCATCAATCTGTTGCGCATCCGCTCCATTGAAAGTTACCGTTCCTGGGTTACTCAATAAGTTAGAGCTGGCCTGATTATCCCAGTTCCCTGTTACCGTAATTGTATTTGAATTAGCATCGAATGTTCCAGAAGAAGAATTGATCGATAAGTTCTCAATCACCAATGCTCCCGTCAAATCCTTCTCGCCAAAATTATCAAGCGTAAGGCTACCCGCCGAACCGAAGGTCAGGTTACCCGGAAGGTTGGCCGTTGCAGTATTGGAGAAAACAAACGTTCCATCCGCCACATTGAAGTTACCACCACTAGAGGTAAAGCTTCCTCTCAATTCAAGGCTTAGGTCACTGGGATTCTCTAAATCGGTGTTACCTAAAGTGAGGTTTCCAAAAATAATCAGCCCAATCCCCAAGGATTTGTCATGGGAATCCTGTGTAGTACCTCCAATGGTAAGGTTGTTGTATTCCGTGAAAACGGTAGGAAGATTATAAGCCGCATCGCCAAGGTAAGATACAGTCCCGCCATTTTGGCCAAAGAAAGTTGAACCTGAACCTGTATCTACATATCCTTCCAACCCACTGGCATCAATTTCCAGTGTTCCTGTTCCTGTGATTTCACCCAAAGAATGGCCTGATGTTCCGGCAATATCCAGCGTACCGGTCAATGTGATCGATTGTGCCGAATTGGTATTATTGTCCATGGTCATGGTATGACCAGATGAGATGGTTACTGCATTATCGGCACCAGGTACCGATCCTGCAGAAGTAGTGCCTCCATCATCCAGCGTCCAGTTGGTTCCATCATTCCAATCGCAACCTAAAGAACAATCTACTCCGCCTCCTGCACGTGTAAAATAACGTGGGAATAGCAGGTCATTGTTCCCAGCAATCCACTCAGTATTGATCGCCGCGCTGAAGTCTATGGTCCCATTCAGGGTAGCTGAAGCACCAAACTGGTTATTTCCGGCATTTACATTGGTTACAGATGCCACCGGCTGATTCCATCCATCGTCAACACTACGCTCACTGTAGGCCGCATTATAGTCACTTTCAGAACCTTGTACATCGCTATCATCATATTGAAAGACCAAATCAAACGTCACAGCACCACCAATCCCGGTGATGTCCAGGTCAAAATGCCTATTGAGTGTCGTAGCTGAAGAACTAATACTTTGATCGGTCGATACGCCATTTACTGACCTTACCGACAGAGTACCAGTAGAAGCAATTTGATCCGTCGTACCTCCTACTGTAACTGGGGTATACTTATCAACTCCTCCATCTCGCACACCAACAGGAAACACAAGGTCCCAATCTACGTCACTGTCATCCCCATTTTTCACTACTGCAGGAGCAGTTCCAGAGCCGTCCGTTCGGATCATTCGGGTCGCGCCAAAGTCACTGGAAGTTGTTCCTCCGGCATTTCCAGTAATAGTTGCTCCGTCGGAAATGGTCAAATCACCGGAAGAAAGAATAATATTTCCTTCATTCGCAAGTGACAAAGTACCATCAATCGTTACAGCGTTGTTAAAGGTGACGTCCACTCCACTTGCCTTAGCAATGGTCAAATTGTTAAAAGTAGTTGCACCTGTGATGGATTGGGCCGTAGTAGTATTGTCCAATGTCAGGGTATTATTGCCCGAGGTATAGGTTCCAGTGTTATTGAAATTCCCTGCGAGGGTTACTGTGCTTGGAACGGTAAAGGTTCCCGCATTCGAGAAGTCGCCATTGAAATCAATGGTCGTGCTACTGGTTAGAGAAGCTCCAGATGAAATAGTAGTAGTTCCCTCAACGGTTAAAGGTAGTGACGACATGCCCAGAGAGCCGTTGGTAATAGTCAAAGCCCCAGAAACTGTAAAATCAGTAACTCCGGAAGCTGTAATGGAACCACCTGACTTGTCAATAATCAGGTTGTTAAATGTTTCACTTTCTGAGCCATTACTAAAGGTGATGGATTGGGCATTAGCTCCTCCAAAAGTGAAGGTCCCCGTTCCCGGATCAAAATTGGTATTGTTCCTGGTATCCAAAGTCAGGTTTCCTTGCAACTCGACATTAAATGAAGAGGAAGCCAATTCGGTTCGCCTTCCAATATCCAAATCTCCTACGATGACAATATTACCGTCGAGTGTTTTCGAAGCAGGATCTCCTGAGGTTCGTGAAAGGTCGAGGTTGCCATAAGTAACCCCACCCAAAATGGTTTGATTTCCTCCGCTGTAGTCTACGGTTGAGGTAGCATCAAATGTATAGGAACTAAACCCTGAAGGAGCACTTCCGCTACTGCTAACGGTCAATGTAGTACTAGCCGCCATGGTAAAAGTTCCAGTTCCGGATAAGTTAAATCCACCAGTTGTTAATGATCCTGCCGTCATATTAAAGGCTCCAGTCAGACTTACATCATTCGGGAGCGTCAATCCACCGGAATTGGTAAGTGTCAGATTATGATAATTAGTATTGGTTGGCAAAGTATAGGCCATGGTACCACCATAGTCAAGGGTACCTCCTGAAATAAATGCGGAAGCCAAGGTGCCAAAAGTAGGTGTCGTTGCAGTAGTGTGATCAAATGCAAGTGTACCATTTCCTGAAATATCATTTAGGGTAGAAATATCATCAATCTGGCTGTTCAATGTTCCATTGATCTCCACCCCGGATGAAGCCAACCCTGTCGCAGTAGTAATAGTTACTGTATTTCCTGAACAAATGACCACAGGGTCACCTGAACCCGGCTCTATGCCAGTCACTTCATTCCTAACTCCTGCTGCACATTCATCATTGGTCCAGGGTGTAGTAGTGGTCGCGGTATTGTTCCAATCTCCGTCTCTGATGGTATAAAATACTGTAACCGGATTGAAAGCGGCATCTACACCGGCGGTGAAATCACCGGCTATGTTGTCCGATCCCGGATCAGTAAACGTAATTACCTGCCCAGACACATTCGTGGTAGAACCTTCAGTCCAATTGAAGGTTGGAGAACCAGCATTAAGCGCATCCAGGAAATTGGTATCATCTCCACCTTCTACCACATCGGTACTAGTGGAACCATAAGTATAGGTATGCGTAGCTGTCTGTGAACCGTTGAAGCTTGAAGCAGTAACTGACCAATAGAGATTTAACGCGTTTTCTGCATCTGAAACCTGAGGATGTTGTGTGGTAATTAAGGTCACATTGGCTGTAGATCCTGCACCTCCACCAGCAGTCAGGTTAATTTGCGCTGGCAAATAGTAGTCAGTAGCATTGATTGTCGCCCCAATAGGGAATATAAAACCTGAAGTACTCGCATCTGGATAGGTGTAAGTCAATCCTACACCGGCATCCGTCCCACTAACCCGAATCATGTTCGTATTGTCCGCGCCTCCTGGCACGCTGATTCCAGCAAATGGTGTTGTTTGATTTTGGATGGAAAGCCCGTTCTCACCAAGATCATAGATCACATTGTCAGAGATGGTCAATACCCCACTGGAAGATAATGTAGTCGTGCCACTGGTTTGTGTCACCCCGCTCGTATTGCTCAAAGTCAACGCATCGAAGGTTGGATCACCCGTGATCGTGGAACCTTGTAAGCCTATGGGAGTAGTCATGGTAATCAGATTTCCACCTTGATTCAGGGTTCCTTGGGTGTGCGTCCAATCACCGTAGATCGTTAATGCATCAGCTAAAATCAGTGATCCACTGGCTTTATTCACGGTAATATCTCCAAATATTTCACCGTTAGTCGTCAAGGTCTGATCTCCGGTTCCGTTGAAAGTTACGGTTCCACCATCGCCACCGTCGGCTACCTGGATGTTTCCGGAGGTGACCGTCAAATTTCCTCCTACAACTACATTAGCTTCATCATTATTACCCGCGGCTGTCTGATCTACCCTAAAGAAATCAAACCGTCCATTATCAGCGGTATCGTCGTTAAGGTTAATTGTCAGGTTATTAGACACTTGCAAGTCCAGCACCGTCGCATCACTAGAATCTGGAGCGCCATAATCCCCTTCATAATCTCCATCTCCTACTGAGAAATTGTAGAAGGCAATGGATGAATAAGCCGATATATCGTTAGAGGTATTTGTTGTGTTGGTAATACCAGAAGTACCTACATCATGGGCATCTTGCAATACTTTGACTGTACCACCAGTTACCGTAGCATTGGTCACGGCAGAAGTAATACTGATGGCTTTTCCATCACTTGTTTCAGAACGTACAATTTCCAAAATGGTATTGGTACCACTCATCGTGAATGAAGAAGCAGCATTATCTAAGACAAAATCTGCCTCAGATCGGTTTGCTACAGAAGTTACTGAACGGTTATTTGTACTGGTATTTCTCGCAATCGAGACAATTCCATCGTTAGTCAATGAAAAGGCCAAAGCTGTCGATCCATCAATGACATTTGGCCTAATAGCCCCACCGACATTCAAAACAGAACTACTCCCATCTACAGAGATAGAACCAGCAGTACCTTCATATCTTATAGAATTATCGGTTGCATTGTCAGTAACATCTCCTACGTTCAAGCTTCCACTACTGATGGTAATACCTCCACTAAGGATCAAGGTACCTGCGCCAGAAGTACTAAGACTAAAATCAGCAGAACTGTTATTTAAAGTGAGTGCAGATGTGGCTGGAATGGATACATCACCATTATTGCTCAGCACAACAGTCGAGGCAGAACTCACAACCAGGGTGCCATTTTGAAATTCTATAGAAGACTCAGCTACTTCACTTCCCTGATCAGTGATGCTTAATGTGGTTACATCTGCTGTCAACGTAGTTGCCTGTGAACTGCCTACGTTCACGATCAAACGATCAAAGTCTGCAGATCCTGCTCCCGTAATGGATGTATTAGAAGCACTATTGAAGGTGGTGGCCACCGTACTTCCCCCAGTATTCATATCAAAGGTTCCTGTACTCGTCAATGATCCACTAATGGTAAGATTATGACTGGCTGTTCCTGAATTTGCTACATTGAACGTACCAGCTACGGACAGGTCACCAGAAAAGGCAACTGTTCGATTATTGGTTGATCCAAAGCTTAGTACATCACCAGATGCTATTGTGACATTGCCGGTCACTGAGAGGTTACCATTGTTATCGTCACTGATATTGACTGTAGTTCCGAATCCTCCCGAAACATCAAAGGTGCCTGTTATGGTCAAATCTTCATTAGGTAATGTCTTCGTGTTTGCTGAAGCACTCGTGCTGGAAATTACCAGATTATTGTAACTACCACCAGCCGTAGGGATCAAATATCCTCCATTACCACTGTACTCCACCGTACCACCGGAAGCGCCCAGAAAGGAGGACCAGTCCGCGCCGTTTTCACTTGGAAAAGTAGGCGCATCCGTATCTCCGGAAACAATTCGTAAAGTTCCTGTACCCGAAACAGTCCCGAAGGAATGACCTGTCGTAGGTGTTCCTCCATTTTCCCCAATGATCATTACACCATCAGATTCAATAGTAATTGAGCCTGCACTTTGTCCATCTGCATCTATGGTCACATCATCACCTTTGATAATTACTGGTGAATTCGTTCCCGGCGTACGATTGATAGGTGTCGACCCTCCATCCGTATTGGTCCAATGTGCGCCATTGTTCCAATCATGATCCGAAACGCCTGAGATCAGATAGAATGTGGTAATTACACCAGCAAATTCGTCTTCTTCTCCAGCAGTAAAATGGCCATCGGTGAACTCCACTCCTTTTAAGGTGGCTTCATTACTGGCTGCGTTCACTCCGTCAGTGCCATCGGTTGTTTCATCAGAAGTGGTCCACTCAGGATTACTCACATCATATCTGGCAGAAATGTAGCTACTCTCCACACCTCTGATGTCACTATCATCATAGTTGTATGTAAAGTCTGCATTGGTGTCACTAAAATTCCCACCATCATTCACCAACCAATAGAAATCTATATCCAGGGTATTGCTTCCATCAAGTGTAAACTGTGATCCGCCGGTCACCGGTACTACGGTTAGTGCGCCAAAAGAACTTCCCGAATTCAACGCCATTTGAAAGGGCTTATAGGCGGTACCGATCCCGATCGGATAGGTTTTGGAATCTGTACTGGACGTAAATGTCTGGACCATTCCTCCTGAGGAAGAAGCCCCATCAAAGGCCACAAAAGTTGTTGAACCGCCTCCGGTAATGGTAGCTCCTGAAGCTAGTGTAAATGTTCCCGATCCTACATTAAGAATACCTTCTGTCAGGGTCAATGATCCGGTGATATTAAAACTCAGATCTCCAGAAGCTCCATTGGCATCGTTCATGATCAAATTTGAAAGTGTAGCGGTGCCAGTTGATGTGATCGAGTGGCTTGATGCACCACCTGTTAATGCAATGGATCCTGTACCTGTATAACTGCCATTTGCCACCAAATTACCTGCCACTGTATGAGCAAGACTTGCATCCGTTAGGATTCCGGAGTTGATTGAAAGATCGTCGATAGCCAGGGCAGTATTACTAATGGTCAGCGTTTGTCCCCCATCCATATCCACTGCTAAACTCTTGGTTCCCGAACCACTCCATTCCGTATCTATGCCAGGATCGGTAGAACGACTTGTTCCTGTGTACCTCACGGTATAAGTATTGGCTCCCTGTAACGTACCTGTAAGCGTTCCAGCTGATTTAGAAATGACCGAATTGGCATTCATGGTCAGATTTGTACCTGCAGCCAGAGTGCCATTGGTCAAAAAGACCGTGTCCTGAGTCGCCCCAGCTCCTGCCAAATTGACCGTGCCACTACCAGAAACAGTCAGACTTCCGAATGCAGCGTTAGTAGGTACATGTCCATTGGAAATGGTTGCGCTGCCATTGTAATCGACATATGATCCCGAGGCCATTGAATAGGTACCGAATGCATCCGATGTATGACCTGGAAAGTCTGTATCTAGTTTTAAGACGCCACCTGAACCAATGGTGAACGTCCCATCAGTGCCATCATCGTCAAAATTA
Source organism: Cytophagales bacterium (assembly GCA_033344775.1). Taxonomy (NCBI): domain Bacteria; kingdom Pseudomonadati; phylum Bacteroidota; class Cytophagia; order Cytophagales; species Cytophagales bacterium. Next base: position 445,759 of record JAWPMT010000001.1, read on the forward strand.
TTGGTACCCATATTCAGGATACCTTGTGTGATGGTAACATCTCCAACCACATAAGAATTGCCCGAATTGATAAAGTTAACTTCCCTGTTACCAGGATCGTTGATCACCCAATTCCCGTAGTTGGTATGTCCTGTATTAATGCTTAAATCAAACCCATCAGCACTTGATGAGGTGGATGTACCATCGCCAAAACCCCAGGTGACATTGGAAAAGTCAATGGCATCGCTACCTAGGCCGTCAAAACTGGCTGTAATTCTCTCGTTTTGGGTATTTCCTGGCTGACTAATGGCCAGTATTTCCCCTGTACCGGTTGATTTTGCAGGATCAATAAAGTTGATATTTACCGGCCCAGTTATATTTACAATTCCGGCTTCTAAATACAGTTGATTCTGATCGGGATCTTGATCAGTCGCAGCCTGAGCATCAAAATTGATGGTGGCATTTCCTCCAAGAATTAATCTCGAATTGTAATCTCTTTGCCTTAGTCGGCCATTTATATTTACGGTTCCTCCAGTGATCTCAAACTCATGATAAGCTGTCGTACTTCCATACGCCGGATTATCATCCTCATCACCCAAAGTAATAACCATGGCACCGTCACCAACACTAAGCGTACCACCCGTCACCTGAAAAATCGTTGGTGCATTAGGGTCTCTTTCTCCAATAAAATCTATGTCATTGACCCCACCGCTGTTTTCTAAACCAATGTTGGTAGTCCCACTAGACATATGAAATCCGGTTCCTTGTCTGATATCCAGCGCACCAGCGATATTTAATATACCCCCAGCTACAACCAAAAGAAAATCATCTGGATCTGTATCATTCGAGTCATCATTAAGCAATACACTTCCGATATTCCCACCACCAATATTCAATTCTCCATCTGTATTTACAGTAACCAGCGAATTGTCCCCTATGACAGACAGAAGATCTTCTTCAGTAGGTGAACCTTGAGCAACTATGCTGGTACCAATATTTAATACCGCAGTACTTGCACTTCCTGTTCCATCTCCTACAGTTAATGTGGAGGTTGTTTCTCGTAATTCTAGGAAGTTGGCAGTATTCTGACTTCCATCGGTAGCAGCAGTCACCAAATTGAAGGTTCCATCGAGGATATTGATGGCACCACCATCCTGCACGATAACCAGATCTGTATCAAGCTGGGTTTGCGCGCTTCCACCAATGTTAACTGTTCCTCCTTCAACACTTAGTGTTCCTGAAACATCAAGCATACTGGACATGTCATCGACATCCTCTGTCTCAATGTTTAAGGTTGCACCCGATTCAACAGTAAGTGTATTTCCTGCTAAAATATCAATACCACCATCCGCGGTAAAAGAAAAGGCAGTGGTAATGTTCCAATTACCAAAATCAATATCAAAATTGGTTCCAAAGTCAGCATTTGTTCCGACTGAGAATACTGCACCGCCGCTTAAAGTGGGCAAAACATCCAAATTCAGGTTTTCTCCATATTCAAGGGTTCCACCAGTCATGGTCAATACTCCATTTAGTAGTTCACTGTTGCCTTCTGCACCAAGATCCTGCGTTCCAACGTACATCGCTCCTGAAGAGATATTAAGGTCCATATATGACGTAGCGTTCTGAAAATCAATGTTATCAGCAATGTTCACTGTACCACCAGCGATATTGAAATCAAAGTCGGTGGACTGATTGGTAATTCTAACAGTCCCCGCTCCCGTAGTAGTGAGGTCACCAATATTTAACGTTCCACCATTGACATTGAGAACCACTCCAGTACCATCTACCTGAAAGACTCGTTGACCATCTGTGGAATTATTAACGTCCACGTTAACCGTTCCGTCGGTCAGTGTGAACGTGGTATTATTTCCTTCAAATTCAAAAGCATTTCCTCCATCTGTGGTGGATGAGCCAAAATTGACAATCCCGGAACTGGTGTTGACGGTCATGGCACCATCGTTCTGCAAATCAAATTGACTCTCTACATTGAAGGTTCCTGTACCTGTATAAGTAAGTGTAATTGCAGCATCACGTACTTCTGCGTTGGCATAGGTACTCGTACCCGATCCTGAGTAGGCGATGTTATTCGTTTCGAAATCTATGGCTGGAGCATAACCATTTGTCGTTACACCAAGCCCAATAGTGCCATCATTAGTGATGTCACCTCGGAAATTGATTACATGTGACCTGGACGCAGATAAGCCTGCGAGCGTCACTCCACTATCTCCTTCTCGATTGGCCATGCTGGCAGTGGACGCGACAGTTACGGCTCCGGTGACCGTCAAAGTAAAACCCGCATCGAGTTCGGCATCATCCGAATAGGGAAAGATCAAAGATCCCGTACCCTGAATGTCCAGAGAACTAATGGTGACTGAATTAGCATTCCCATGATCAGCATTAAAAATCACTTCAACACCTGTTGAAATAATCACATCACCAGCAGTAGGAACTGGATTTCCGCCCCAGGTGGCCGTATTGTTCCAATTGCCACTGACGGTTGCAGTGGTTTGTGCAAAAGAGGTAGTGGTCGCCAACATGGCGACAAGGATGATTAACTTGTCTAAAACTTTCAAAGCGCAGGGTCTTAAATGGGTGACTGTAATTTACATATCCCCTACGCCAAAGGCAAGATGTAGGTAAAAAAATTAATATTTTACCTCAATAATATACAATTCATTATCAGACTAATAATTTATCGGGACATTAGTTCAAAAAGATTCAAATCATTTTCATCGTAGGTTAAGTATCCCTGCCAGACATCTTCTACTTCATCATACAGAGCATGAAGAATTTCAAGTTTAGAAGTCGCTTTTTGCAGTGCCGGAAGGTCGCTTTTCAAAACGTCAATAATCCTTGAAAAATGCTGCTGCGCCAAGCCTCTTAAACGATAGACCAATTGCCTTTTTTCTTGTGCATCAAGGTAGAATAGTTCTTCATAGACTTTTAAACAACATCGATCAAAGAGTGCGTCTATCTCAGCTCTCAAACTCTGAACCTCAGGGATTAACATCCTAAAATTCAACCAGTTGAAATAGTCTTTGACTTCTTGATGGATGATTTTTTCGACATGAACTACTTCCTCGTTCCGCTTTCTTTTTGCAGCAGCGACTGTTTCATTGAGTGTATTGAGGTCAAATAGTTGGACGGTCGCACTTTTATTTATTATGGGATCAAAGTTCCGAGGCATACCCAGATCGATTAACAGTTGGATAGCTGTATTGGATAAATCTTGTTCCATCAACAGATACTGATCGGTCCAGGTCGCTCCAATCACGACTTCCACCTGATCGAAGTATTGACTTGCTTCCGTCAACGGAACGGCCTCCATGTTACTTTCTGTGCAAACGCCCTCCGCTCTGGTCAATTCTTTACTTACCACTAAGATTTGGTTCACGCGCAAACCTCTTAACATTTGCAAGATCAACCGGGACAATTCACCCGTACCAAAAATCATCACACGTAGTTCGTTTGTTTTGGGATAACGCGCCTGTATGCGATCACGAGTAATTGAAGTCAGAGAGGTTGCATATCTTCCGATCCCTGTCTCAGTTCTGGCTCGTTTTCCCACATGAATGGCACGCTTCACCAACTCATTCAACTCCGGACCCAATTGTTCAGATTTCGTAAACGCATTCCTCACCTGTCCAAGCACTTCGTGTTCTCCAATCGTTCTGGAATTTAGTCCACAAATTGTAGCATACCAGTGACTTACCGCCTGTTCTCCATTGAGCAGTAACAGGTGTTTTCTTTTTAATTCAGGAACCAGGTCTTTCAAAGATTGGATCAATGATTCCTCAACAATATTTAAGGTCAGAAAGGTGAATCGATGACAGGTCGCCATGACAAATATCTTCCCTATTGGTTTGAAGCAGTTGACCACTTCCTCCTTTTTTGAAGACAAGCATTCTCGAATACGAATTGGTGTTACTTCGTAATTCAGTTCTACTAAAACAACCTGGTTACTCATGCACGTCATAAGGATTTGATTTACGAAATCGATTCCTCAAAAATCCGTTGAGCCTATGTCATGTGAGATGCAGGTTGTCAATACTTAAACTGATTTTTGTCAGCTCTATCACTTCAATCATCTAAAAATACATCTGTACGGCCGCCCTGTATGTATTGGCATGAGCATCCAGAATCACTTTGATGTCTTTGGAATACCCACCCCCCATGGCAGCTACGACCGGCAAGCCGTATTCATACATTTTCTCAAAGACCATCAAATCACGCTCGGCACATCCTTCCGGCGACACCCCAAGTCGACCCAGTTTGTCCGATGCAAGGATATCTACACCTGATTGATAGAAAATGAAGTCTGGCTTCACACGATCAATCAAGTCACCTAGTGTTTGGCGCAATAAAGACAGATACTCATCATCTTTGATTCCATCATTCAGCGGAATGTCCAGATCAGAAAGTTCTTTTTTCAAGGGATAATTATGAGCCCCGTGCATACTAAAGGTAAAAACCCTGGGATCATCCTGGAAAATACGGGCCGTCCCGTTTCCCTGATGTACGTCCAGATCAACTACCAACACTTGCTTAGCAAGCTGATTATCAATTAGATGTCTTGCCGCAATCGCAATGTCGTTGAGCAGGCAAAAACCTTCGGCGCGATCCGCATACGCATGATGGGTACCTCCTGCGATGTTCATCGCCACCCCCCATTCCAGGGCATATTCCGCACATTGCAGGGTCCCTCCGTTAATGGTAATTTCGCGCTCCACCAGCTGTTGAGAGATCGGGAACCCACTTCTGCGCTCTTCTTGACGGGTCAGGTCAAGGGTCAGAAGTTTTCGCCAATAGGTATATTCATGTACCTTCAGGATTTCGAACTCCTCTAGCTTTCTTGGTGAAAAGAAAGCTGATTCATCAACAACACCCTCATGAACTAATTGCCTGGGAAGCAATTCATACTTTTCCATCGGAAAGCGATGGCCTTCGGGAAGTGGATGGTTATAAATGGGAGCCCAGGCGATTTTCAGCACGAGATAAGAACCCAAAGAGACGCTAGATGGTTTCATCAATTTCTCATGAATTATTTCAATCATCAAACATTTTCAGGTGTAAGTGCCGTGTCGGTGTTCACGTGGCTCCTATATTAGCGGGCGAATGGGACATGGACATCATCATCACCACCATCATCATGAGACCGGGAATCTGAAAGTTGCCTTCTTTCTAAACCTGGGTTTCACGATTATTGAGATCATTGGTGGTTTAATGACCAATAGTCTCGCCATTCTTTCCGATGCGCTGCACGATCTTGGCGACAGTCTAAGTCTGGGACTTTCGTGGTACTTTCAGGAGCTTTCGAACAAAGGCAGCACCAGGAAGTTTTCATATGGCTTCGCACGATTCTCCATCCTTGGGGCCATCATCAACTCGATCGTTTTGGTAGTCGGGTCCATCTTTATCCTTATCAAAGCCATCCCTGAGCTCTGGGGCCCTGAACCCGTCAATGCACAGGGAATGATGTTGCTTTCCATTCTTGGCATTCTTGTCAATGGAGCGGCTGTACTCCGGCTAAAAAACGGTGACTCCATGAATGAGCGGGTAGTTTCACTTCATCTACTGGAGGATGTACTAGGCTGGACAGCCGTATTGATTGGTAGCATTGTAATGATCTTCGTAGATGCCCTATGGATTGATCCGTTCTTATCGATCCTGATTTCTGCCTACATCCTTTTCAATGTTTACCGTAACCTGAAAGAGAGTTTGGTGATCGTCCTGCAGGGAGCTCCACAAGACATTTCTATTGAAAACATTCATAAACGACTCGGAGAAATCTCAGAAGTATGCGACGTTCATGATTGCCATGTATGGTCAATGGACGGAGAATACCATATTTTGACTGTGCACCTGCAAATTAAGGAGGACTATCGGCTTTCAGAATTGCAACCCCTCAAGAAACAGATCCAGGAAAAACTAGCCCATGAATCCATCGATCATGTCACCGTCGAGTTTGAGAATGAAGGGGAAGATTGCCTCAATAAGAATTGTACGGAGTAATTATTAGTCACTTAATGAATAATAGAAGGAGCTTTCTCATTGAGATTATCACTAAAGCCCAAATAAAACAATTATGCATCACTGTTCCTCGCGGATATGATACATAATCATTTTACGATTGGCTATGTATATATCATTTTCCAGTTAATCAATCTTTGCTTTCAAAGCTTCGATTTCATCCTGTTGTGATTGAATTCGCTTGTTCTGCTCGATGAGATGAAGTGTCAATTCCTCCACCTTCTGGAGTAGAAGGATATTCATCTTCTTGAGTTCCAGCCCTTCTTCTGCAATCTCAGTGGCGGATGGGATTTCAGGAAGGTGTTTATTGGCCTTTATGAATTTTTCTGTTTCTTCTAAAGATCGAAGGTCATAATCTTCCTCAAATACGAAATCTGGCACACTATTGGGGTCAATATCTTCCAGGATGATCTCTTCGGCATTGATTTTACCATCGACGGTTAATTTCTCAGTCGGAGAGGTGGATCCAATTCCCATATTTCCTTCCGCTGTAATTCTCACCTTTTCTGTCAACGAGGCGTTATTATTATTTTTTGTCCAGAAGGTAACGTAGCCAGTATACGTTCCTCCGGCTCTAGGCAAACCAATTCTTGCTACTTCGGTCGCATCTTGTTTTGCGCTGATTCTTCCAACATCTACATGACCAGCATCATTTCTAATACTTTTTAATGATATCACTCCAGGGGTGGTGATGGAATGAAATATTTCTAGTCTTTCTGATGGAGAGGTAGTTCCTATACCCATATTTCCATCTGCCGAAATCCTTACCTTTTCTGTTAATGAGGCATTATTATCATTTTTTGTCCAGAAAGTGAGGTAGCCAGTATTAGTACCAGCGGCTCTCGGCATTCCAATTCTTGCTACTTCGGTCGAATATTGCTTTGCGCTGATTCTTCCAACATCTACATGTCCGGCATCATTTCTAGTACTTTTTAAAGCAATTACTCCCGGAGTTGTGCTGGAATGAAATATTTCCAAGGTTTCCGTAGGAGAAGTAGTTCCTATACCTACATTTCCACTTTGCAATATTGAGAGCACTTCACCTCCTGAGTTCGCATAGAATCTTAATCTGTCGTCAGCCACCAGATTATCAATGATCCAACGTCTACTGGCATTTTCATAGAACTCCAGTCCGGAATTTAACGTACCATCAATTCTTAAATAGGAATTAGTTCCGCTGATGTGTAATTCTTGTTGTGGGTTTGTGGTTCCTATCCCAACGAAACCGTTATGATTTACAGTAAACTTCGTTAAGTCCCCGGGACCTTGAATTCGAAATCCAGATGAAGCTCCGAGACCACTTCCTCCATATCTAATTCTAGGAATATCATCCTTCCAACTAAGTGAAACACTTGCGTTATTATTGTTAGGGTTATACGAAATTGGATTTTGAGCGTAGGTCACTACTACGGAAATCCATGCCATTAGGGATAAAAGGATTTTTTTCATCTTTCTAAGTGTTTTGAAGTTCTGAAATTGATGTTAAAGAAAAATTAAAATGCGGATACACCCTCAATACCAGAACTACTGAAATTTCGAGTGGTATTCTATAAGCAAACAGCTTTATGATTGTATTGGTCTTTTAATTTTTAAGGGCAGAAATTTCTTTCTCCAATTCTGCGTTTTTTTCCTCCAATTGGTTCATTCGCTTATTCTGCTCAATAAGATGCAGGGTCAATTCCTCAACCTTCTGGAGCAGCAGGATATTCATTACTTTGATTTCTAGTCCTTCTTCCGCCATTTCAGCAGCAGAAGGGATTTCAGGCAGGTGCTGATTGGTCTGGATGAATTTTTCCGTTTCTTCCAATGATCGAAGGTCATAATCTTCCTCAAATACGAAATCCGCCCCACTTACATCTTCCAGAATTAATTCATCCGCATTGATGGTGCCTGCCACAGAGAGTTTTTGGGTTGGCTCGTACGTTCCAATCCCAACATTCCCATTCTGTTGTACCCATAGTGAATACTGACTATCGTCAGTGCCTAAGTAAAGCCCACCTTCATTTACTGTTCCATATCCTATATGTGCGTTTTTCAAGTTCCCGGTTCTATTAAAAGTTAGAATCTTCGTTTGATCACTTGCTAATGTCAATCGTGTTGGAATATTATCCGTTCCAATTCCAATATTTCCTGAGGAATTGATGACCATCCTCACATTATCAAAGTTGTTTGAGCCTTGATTAACATGAGATGATGCTGTTGCAAACCTGATTTCAGTTGCTGTGTTAAATTGATTTGTACCTCCTCCAATCCAAATCATATTTCCACTACCATCTGAATCAAAAACAAATCCAGCCATTGGTTCCTCCGAGTTGAAATAATGAGGTGCTCCAATCCTCCCAAATTTTCTTGTGGCATTAGTCCGAGAAGATGAACTTACATCAGATCCGATCAAGGCGCTTATCCCTGTGGATTGAATATGCAATTTAGCACTTGGGGTTGTTGTACCAATACCTACATTGCCTCCCATTATTGAAGTTTTCGTTGCTGCAGATAATTGTATTTCTCCACTAGTGCCTATGTATGTATTACCTCGTATATAGTTATTTCCGTTTGAATGTGGTAAATGAGTGTATCCATCACCAATTCCTGTGGATCCATTATTAGCCCCATCAAACCTTGTTGCTCCTCTAACATCCAGTTTACTACTCGGTGATATTGTGCCAATACCTACATTATCTGTAGTTGTTACTTTGCCGCTTTGAGGATTACTCCATTGACCATATGTTGTATAACTCAATAGAGCCAATGAAATCATTAAAATTAGCTTATTCATGCCGTTTTGAGTATGGTTTTGTAGTTAGCTTGTTTGACCGTAAAGTTATAGAAAAGTTGGAATTAGCATAAATCTATTCCTCCAGCAATCAGTAAAGTCTTAATGGCTTTACTTGAATTAAGTCATAACTTCGATATATGGAACTTGATGTATTCAGACATCCTTTCTATCCGCCTCACGTTTAATTCAAGAAAAAACACATGAAATCTCTGTTTGCCACTTTGTTTGTTTTTGTGAGCCTCACTCCTGCTGAATTGCCGGAACTCAACAAGAAAGTCATTGAATATGTGAACAAGAACATGCGACAAAAAGTCGGACGTGGTGAATGTTGGGACCTGGCAGCTGGCGCTTTGGCTTACTCCAATGCGTACTTTGACAGAAGTTCCAAAAAGACGGTGACGATTTATGGCAGAGAATTGAATCCCAAAAACGACGAGATCTTACCAGGGGACATGATTCAATTTAAAAATGTGCGAATGAAATGGCGAGAGGGTAATACCTATCACCAATCGTCCATGATAAAGCATACGGCGATTGTTTATGAGGTCAACGGGCCTGGTGATTACGAGATTGCACATCAAAATACGGGTGCCTGGGGAAAGAAAGTAGGCGTGAGTAATTTAAAACTATCAAGAATGACAAGTGGCCGAATTTGGGTCTATCGGCCGGTTGCTTCTAAAGCGGACATGTAGTGATTTCAGCATAAAAACCCAACAAATCCAGACAAAATGTCTCTTTTCCAGACTGTTTCTCCTTAAAATCTGACAAAATTTCCGAATACCAGCCATGGCATTTCTTTTGAGCTTCTTTCACAAAAAGGAGGATGCTATGAGTCGGTCAGAAGTTCGGTTTCAAAATTCAATTCAAAAGTATTTTCTACTAATTGGGGCATTTGTCTTAGCTGCTTTTATTGGAAGTCTATGGCTTGGATGGACACTTTCATTACTCCTGCTAGGTGTCGGAGCAATGATTACCTCCATCTCTTTGAACATGTCTCCTGAACGAATCCTTCGATGGCAAAAGGCACGTAAACTGGATCGGTATTATCAAGTGAAATTGTACCAGTTGGTAAATGCTCTGGCCCGCCGGGCCGGATTACAATATTCACCAGACATTTATTTGGTTCCCAATCAGGTTCCCAATGCTTTTGCTTTGGGATCGAAAGAGCGACCCGTGATTGGCATTACTTCGGGTTTAGTTAACGTGCTCAATGAAAGGGAATTAAGCGGTGTACTTGCCCACGAAATCAGTCATATCAAAAACAATGACCTTTTGATCAAGGGATTAGCCAGCAGTTTTGGGAATTTGACTAACACACTTTCATGGATCGGCCGGATCTTACTGCTGTTCACAATTCCAATGATGCTTCTAGGCATAGAAACTTTGTCTTTAGGTGCCATACTTTTACTGGTCTTCTCCCCTGCTTTGAACATTTTGTTACAATTGGGGCTTTCCCGAAGCATGGAATACCTGGCGGATCACGATGCGGCCATGATCACACAAGACCCCATGGGACTGGCATCTGCTTTGCACCAAATTGAAAATCTAAGCACGTCCTGGTGGACCAGGTTTTGGAAACCAGCCGTCACTCACTCTTCCGATGAATGGTTACGTTCACATCCTGACACACAAAAACGCATTTCAAAATTGCGGTCGTTAGCAGGAAAATCCAATCAGAAGCACGTTTCTCAACCCAGGATACATCGGAACTACTACTGGGGTAACGGTAATTACCTTATGCAATAGCATCATATGATTTTAAAGACTTGCAGGAAGAAGTATCGGGCCCACTGAAGGCTTTTTTAATCACAACCCGGTAGAGTAGAAAAAATTGAGTAGCTTCACACCAAATCAACGAAACAATGAAACAACGCTACTTTTTATTGATCGCAATATCAATTTTCTCCATCTCTCACCTTCATGCCCAATGTGAACTCACCTACGAACAAGGTTATTTAAAAGGTCATGATTTGGGAGTATCAGAAAACTATGAGCATGAAAATGCAGAATCCCTTAAAGTCCTGTTCAAAAAGCATGAAGCGTGTCCGGATTATGTTAAGGGATTACAAGAAGCTTATGAAGTTTACCGGTATTCAGGAATTTCCATCTGCGCAGTACTTCCTGTTCAGCCTTTACCGGGGAAAAGACAATTCTATCCAGAAAAACCGACGGTTTCGGCGCTTGTGATGAACCTGAAAGAACAGACTGGTCCTTTTATCTGGTGCATAAAAGCCTAAGCGATGGGCTAGCAAGACCCCCACTGGATCACAACGAGAATATCAAGACATTTTTCAAATTCAGCGTCATATTTTCATGTAGATTTTGCTATCTTGTGAACACTTAACAGCTCGTATCAACTTAACCGATTTTCGACCACCATGTCACGCATTTTTAAAGTATTGCCGTTCCTCCTGCTGATCGCATGTGGAGGAAGCAAAAACGACTCTGATGGCTTTTCAAGTCCAAAAAACCAATTCATCGACTATGTCAGTTCCTTCACTGGAAATGTGATTTCATCGCAAGGTGATATTCGGGTAAAGCTTACCGGAACAACTGCAGACTCCCTGATCGGAACAGAAGTTCCCGGATTCTTTTCCTTCTCCCCCTCCATTGATGGATCGGCAGTTTGGGGAGCCAACAACACCATCGTTTTCAAGCCAACGAATGCGCTACCCAATGGACAATCTTATGAAGTAACGGCGAAACTTGATAAGGTAATTCCCGACATTGATAAGGATAAACGTGAATTTAGGTTTGTGTTTCAAACACTCGTTCAGAATTACGAAACTTCGGTGTTCGGTCTGGTCCTGTACGATGCGAAAGACCTCACCCGTGTAAAAGTCGAGGGACAGATCCAAACAGCAGACTATGTCTCCTATGAAGCCGTACAGAAAATGCTTGGGGCCAATCAGGATGGAATTAGTAAGAACATCTCCTGGGAGAATACTGGAAAAGACAATACGTATGCTTTCATCATCGAAGATATCACCAAGTCAAAGAAAGAAAGCCAGGTCGAATTGCAATTCATTGGTGGAGCCATTGGGGTAGATAGAAACGAATCATTGAGCGTTGAAGTGCCTTCGCTAGACAACTATAAGGTCGTATCAAGTAAAGTAGTAGATGGCGCTGAAAAATACATTTCAGTACTGTTTTCTGATCCACTGGATTCCCGACAAAACTTACAGGGATTGATCAGTCTTGTTGGCGCGACCGGAAGTCCCCGATTGGTCATCAACCTGAACGAGTTGAAAATATACCCGAAGGGCAACATCGGTCAGCAATTGACCTTGACAATCAATGAATCGGTCAAAAACATCGGTGGCTATGAACTCAAAGAAGACTATCGAGCGACTCTTGTTTTTGCACAAGTCAAACCTGAAGTTCGGTTGGTAGATACCAGCTCCAAATCGATCCTTCCTAATAATGATAACCTCACCCTACCTTTCGAAGCGGTGGGATTGAATTCCGTAGAAGTATCAGTGATCAGGATTTTTGAAAGCAACATTCTGCAATACTTTCAGGTCAACCAGCTCAATGGTGATTATCAACTCAATCGGGTGGCCAAGCCCATCATCAGAAAAACCATTCCGCTCAATTCCTCCGGTGTGACCAACCTCAATACATGGAACAGATTTACACTGGACCTGGATCAGATCATCAATACGCAACCGGGAGAGATCTATCAGGTAAGAATTGGTTTCAAAAAGCATCATTCCCTGTATTTCTGTAGCTCGGAAGAAGGGGAAGCAGCAGAAAGTAGTACCATTAATGATTCGGAAGATGTCCCTGACTGGGATTATTATGATTCCTACTATGGTCGAAATTACTACTGGAGTGATCGTGATGATCCGTGTACAGATTCCTATTTCGGTAATTACCGGAGCGTTCAAAAAATACTTTTCGCATCAAATATTGGACTGATCGCCAAAAGAAGAGATGAGGGAAAATTACACGTATTTGCGAATGATTTGATCACTACTGCTGGTATTTCCGGTTCAGTCATTAAGGTCTACAATTATCAACAACAACTGATTGCAACTGCCCAAACCGATGGCGAAGGAGTAGCAATTATCGAAACCGACGAATCCCCCTATTTATTGGTTGCTGAAAACGACAATCAGAAAGGATACCTGAGATTGGATGATGGTTCTGCCCTGTCCCTTAGCAATTTTGATGTTTCGGGATCACGGATCCAAAACGGCCTGAAAGGTTTCATGTATGGAGAAAGAGGCGTCTGGCGACCTTCCGATACCATTCATCTGGGCTTTATTCTTGAAGATGTAGCAGCTACCTTGCCAGAAGATCATCCGGTCATTCTTGAGCTCAGTAATCCCAATGGTCAGCTTGTGCAACGCAAAGTCAGTAGCCAGTCCGTTAGCGGAATGTACCGATTCGATTTCGTGACGGATAAGGATGCGCCTACAGGAAATTGGCTGGCCAAAGCCAAAGTCGGGGGTGCTACTTTCAGTAAAACCGTAAAAGTGGAAACGATCAAGCCCAATCGGTTGAAGGTTGATCTTACCTTTGATAAAGAAGTTTTCACCGCTTCAGATAACAACCCTTCTGCTGATCTCAACGTGCGATGGCTGACAGGGGCAACTGCTCGCAACTTACAAGCAGAATATGAATTGAAGTTGGTACCAATCAAAACCAGGTTCAAGGATTTCCCGAATTTCAATTTCGATGATCAATCCAAAAACTTCTACAGTCAAAGAGAACTGGCATATGAAGGGAGAGTAGATCAAAACGGATATGCCCGGGTCGATTTTAATCTAGGATCAAACGACGAAGCTCCGGGAGCACTCCGGGCTAATTTCTATGGAAAAGTCTATGAAGAAGGCGGCGACTTCAGCGTGAGTAGTGCCAGTATCCCCTACTATCCTTATAATTCCTTTGTAGGGATCAAAGCTCCAGAAGGCGATCGCAGGAACTTCCTTTCGAGACAGGACAAACACACCATCGAGATTGCCACAGTAGACGCAAATGGAAATCCGGTGGACCGATCAGGCCTGGAAGTGACCATGTACAAAGTTGGCTGGCGTTGGTGGTGGGACCGGTCTTCGGATAATATCTCCAACTATCTCAGACGATCCAACCGTATCCAATTAACGAAGACCAGACTTGATACGAAAAATGGACGAGGCCAATGGATCCTGGATCCCGATGAACTGGATTGGGGTAGACACTACATGGTGGTACGTGATCCTAGATCGGGACACTCTGCGGGTCAGGTGATCTACATGAGTTGGTATGGCAATCGCGGTGATGGACTGGAAGGGGCCAGCATGCTAGATTTCGAAGTGGAAAAAGAAAACTACGAAGTAGGTGAAGATATTTCAATCTCCATTCCCACAACCTCCGGCACACGGACCCTGGTCAGTCTGGAAACAGGCAGTGAAGTACTGGAAACGTTCTGGGTAGAAGGTGAAGACGGCAACACAAATTTCTCTTTTGAAGCCACAGCGGAAATGTCTCCCAATGTGTATGCGCATCTGACAATGATCCAACCACATGGACAAACAGTCAATGACCTCCCCATTAGACTCTATGGTGTTCAATCTATCAAGGTCGTCGATCCGGCTACCGTGTTGGAACCTGTAGCCACGTTACCCTCGGAATTGCGGCCCGAACAAGCCTTTACCTTAGAAGTTTCGGAAGCATCCGGCAAGTCTATGGGCTATACCGTCGCCATCGTGGATGAAGGCCTTCTCGACATCACCAACTTTAAAACTCCCGATCCATGGAATACCTTTTATGCACGGGAGGCACTGGGCATCAAAACCTGGGACCTTTATGATCAGGTAATTGGAGCCGCTGCCGGAGAAATGCAGCACCTGCTGGCAGTCGGAGGAGATGGCTCTCTCGGCTCACAGGATCAAACTGAAGCCAATCGGTTCAAACCTGTAGTGAAAGTCCTGGGCCCATTCCAATTGGAAAGTGGAGCAACCAACAAGCATGAAATACAACTTCCTCAATACATCGGTAGTGTGAAAACGATGATCGTTGCTGCCGAGAATGGCGCTTACGGTAAAACTTCAGTCGCTACTCCCGTCCGACAACCATTAATGGTATTGGCGACTTTACCAAGGGTAGCCGGTCCTGCCGAAACCATGAAATTACCGGTGAATGTTTTTGCGCTGGCAGAGAATGTCAATGATGTCCAAATATCCGTTACCACCAAGGGAGCTTTGGAACTTGATGGAGGTAACAGCAAGCAAATTACCTTCCAGAAAGCTGGGGACCAGGTGGTCTATTTTGATCTGAAGGCTAAAGAGGCCATAGGACCTGGATACGTAACAGTAACCGCAAAATCTGAGGATGTTGAGGCTACGTATGACATAGAATTGCAAGTTCAACCCCGAAACCCTGAGGTAACACTCATTGACGATAAGACCATGAATGCCAGTGATGTATGGTCCTATTCGTATCAACCAGTAGGCTTGCTCGGAAACAATTCCATGGCCATTGAAATCAGTACGCTCCCACCGCTGAACCTGGAAAGTCGATTAAGTTATCTGATTCAATATCCACATGGTTGTGTGGAACAAACCACTTCATCGGTCTTTGCTCAATTATTCCTGAGTGATCTCACCGAATTATCAGAGGGAAGGAAAAAACGGATCCAGCGAAACGTTCAGGCTGCGATCAAGCGACTGAATTCCTTTCAAACTTCTTCAGGAGGATTTTCCTACTGGCCGGGAGACAACTATCCCAATGATTGGGGATCCAACTATGCTGGTCATTTCTTGCTAGAAGCCCGCAACCGGGGATATGCGGTTCCTGACGCCATGATTAGTGACTGGATCAAATACCAAACGAAACGTTCAGATTCGTGGGACAACAATAGTACGAATTACAACAATGATCTGACGCAGGCCTACCGATTGTATGGATTAGCGTTGGCGGAACAGCCCGCACTTGGCGCCATGAATCGCTTGAAAGCCAATAATTCAATGAAAGCTGCTGCGAAATGGCGACTGGCATTGGCCTATGCCGAAGCTGGCTTTGACAATCAAGCGAAAAATTTGGTGGAAGGGCTTTCTTCAGAAGTTCAGGATGATCGAAGTTACTACAGATATACCTTTGGGTCTGTCGTTCGGGATCAAGCCATGATCATGGAGACTTTACTAAAGATCGGCGAAGATCGAACGGCTTTCGAGATCTTAAGAAAAATTGCTGAAAAACTCGGTGAAAGCAACCGATGGTTGTCGACGCAAACAACTGCTTACGCTTTGATCGCGATTTCTAAATATGCTCAGGAATTTGGTTCGAACAACGAAACCGAAGCCACGGTGGAAGTCGCAGGTGAAACCACGAGACTTTCAGGTCAGGCGTTCATTCATCAGGTTTCCATCCCGGACCCGGAACAACCAGCCGGTATCAAAATACAAAATTCAGGTCAAGCACCCATTTTCGCCAGAGTAATCCGAACCGGTACCCCATTAGAAGGCAATGAACAAGCAGAGAGCAGAAACCTAAATATGTCGGTCAGCTATTATGACATGGATGGCAGGGCTTTAGATGTGTCCGAATTGAAGCAAGGCACAAATTTCAAAGCGCAGGTGACCGTCAGTAACCCCGGAAGAAAAGGGCTGTATGAAGAGCTGGCTTTGACGCAGATCTTTCCATCAGGATGGGAAATCATCAACACAAGATTAGATGGCTCAGCGGAGACCAACAAGTTGGTGGAGTACCTCGATATTCGAGACGATCGCGCGATGCATTACTTTGATCTACAACCCAATAAGCGGGGCACGTTCACCGTATTATTGAATGCGACCTATCAGGGGCGGTATTATCTACCTGGTATTACTGCAGAAGCGATGTATGATAATTCTGTATTCGCAAGTACTGAAGGGAAATGGGTAAATATTGTGGGGGAAGATTAACCTTCCCCTTTTACTAGCTCATCCAGTTTTGGCTGCACCTTGTTTTTGATCAGGTCAAACATGCGATCAAATTTATAATCCAATGAACCTGAATGACTTTTTTGACTCATGTCAATTGTCCTAATGCTAATATCATGGTACCGACAAAGGTCAATCCTGATTCAAATACCAATAATATTGGTCTGGCTATTAGTGATCGCATTTATTTTGATCCCCCTCCCGAACCCTGTTTTTGATGAACCTTATGCCACGGTCCTTCGTGCATCGGACGGTCAATTACTAGCTACGTCCATCGCACCGGATGAACAATGGCGGTTTGCTCCCACCGATTCCATTCCAGCAAAGTTCAAGAAAACTATATTGCTTTATGAAGATGAATATTTCTACCAACATCCGGGTGTAAATCCGGTTTCGATTGCACGTGCTATATCCCAAAACATAAAAGCCGGCAAAGTCATTAGCGGAGGCAGTACATTGACGATGCAGGTTATACGGATGGCACTTGGGAATCAACAGCGTACGTACCTCCAGAAAGTCAAAGAAATCCTGCTCTCTTTTAAGCTGGAACTGCTATACTCCAAATCGGAAATCCTAAAACTGTATGCAGATCATGCCCCTTTTGGAGCCAACATTGTAGGTCTAAATGCCGCGTCCTGGCGATACTACGGTCGGGACCCTGGTTCGCTCTCCTGGGCAGAAATGGCCACCCTGGCAGTATTGCCCAATGATCCTCGCAATATTTTCCCAGGCAAAAACAATGCGGCATTGATCGGAAAGCGTGATCGTCTGCTGCAAAAGCTACACGAACGTGGTTACCTGGATGTAGACGAGCTCTTTCTGTCCAAACATGAAACCTTACCTCAAAGTCTGAAACGTATCCCCTATCAGGCACCTCATCTGCTTCAACGCGTAGCTAAGGATGGATTGGCTGGACAAAATGTGGTGTCAACCCTGGATCATTCGCTTCAGTTGCACTCTGGAGAAATCCTGGACAGACATAGCCAAAAACTGGCTGGAAATGAAATCCATAATGCAGCTGTATTGATTTTGGATATCAATACAGGTCATGCCCTCGCATATCATGGCAATACGAACAATCCCGGCATCCATGGTCAACATGTGGATGTGATTACCGCACAGAGAAGCCCGGGAAGTCTATTAAAGCCTTTTTTATATGCCACCGCATTAGATGAAGGACTGATTTTGCCTCAACAACTTTTGCCCGATGTTCCCTTGTTCTACAAAGGGTTTGCTCCAAAGAATTTTGACAAAGCTTTTCGAGGAGCTGTACCGGCCAATGAAGCCTTAAGTTCCAGCCTCAATGTCCCATTTGTCCATCTTTTGATTGACTATGGCTATGAAAAATTTCACCAAAAGTTGAAGGAACTGGGATTTAAGAGCTTCCAACAACCTGCTTCCCATTATGGCCTTTCCATCATTCTCGGTGGTGCAGAAACATCTCTTTGGGAAATCAGTTCCGTCTATGCGGGTTTGGCCCGATCCCTGCACCGTTACAGTGACAGACCTTATCGTCAGGGATACAGTACGACAGATTATCACCCCAATGCTTATTTATCCAAAGTCAATGAACAACCAGAATCTTTATTGGCCGACGGCCCCATTCGGGTCGCATCTATTCAACATACCCTGGAAGCCATGCGACAACTTCGGCGACCTGAAAACCAACTGGGTTGGCAATATTTCGATCAGGCGACAGACATCTCCTGGAAAACGGGAACCAGTTACGGCTTCAGAGATGCCTGGGCCATTGGTTTCAATCAAAATCATTTAGTAGGTGTCTGGGTAGGCAATGCTGATGGAGAAGGCCGTCCAGGGCTTACAGGGGTTACCGCTGCGGCTCCTATACTGTTCGACCTTTTCGATATCCTGCCTGTTGAATCCTATGAAATTCCCCAATTTGGCCAACCCACACTTACTTGTTCTGAAAGTGGCATGATCGCCACTATACATTGCCCTAATACATCAGTTGTCATGCTGACGGAGAAAATGAAAGAAATGGCGGTGAGCGACATGTATCACAGACCCCTGCACCTGAACGATGAACTCACCTATCAAGTCAATAGCTCCTGCTATCCAGTGGACCAAATTGAAACCGTTCACCAATTCATTCTACCTCCTACTCAGGCATGGTATTACAAAAAATATCATCCAAAATATAAAGGAATACCTCCAATGGCACCAGACTGCACCGAAACTGGTGCAGACCTAAGTTTTGCCCTGATCTATCCACGTCAATTCACGAAAGTGTTTATCCCAAAAGAGCAAGATGGACAATTGGGACAAGCGATCTTTGAAGCGGCGCATCAGGATAAAAATGCGACCATCCATTGGCATATCGATGATCAATACCTGGGCTCCACGTCTTCTCAACACCAGATGGGCATCCAGGCAGAAGAAGGACCACATCTGTTGACATTAATTGATCAATCCGGAAGAGAAGTCAGACAAAGATTTGAAGTGATTAATTGAATTACGACCTGCTCAGACTGTCTCGAACCTGACGAACATCATAGGGTCATATGACCATCCATCCCAATGCAGATTCGATGCGATCATTTTTCTCATATATTAGGGAACCTAACCTTAACGATACCCATGAGCCTGACCAAAAACTACGCTGGATACGAATCTTTCCAATACCTAGAAAAGGATGTTGATTATCGCTATTTCGAGTTAGCCGATGAAATTGACCGGGTTCCTTCCAGTAAAGTAGAGTTGAATGCCTCTCAGGAAGAAACCGCAAAAAAAATTTTAAGTGAAAATGTGTTGATCAGTGTGCATGAGCACCTGGGTACTTTCCCTAAAGACATCATGCAGACCCCAGCTTATGTCAAAGAAGGCCGAATGGCTACTGCATTCAAAGGACTGGCTCACGGACATTGGGACTGTGTCTTTGATAACCTCATGGATGGTATCTGCCAAATCCATTCCAAAGGGGGCTGGAAATGGAGTGAAGTGATCCATGACCTGGGCATGCGCTTGTGTGATATTGCCCATCAGGATTTCGTCATTCACTGCAAAAACGTGGCAGACATTCACACTGCACATCAGGAAGGCAAAGTGGCCTGGGTTGCTGTGATGGAAGGTGCCATGATGATTGAAAATGAGCTGGATCGTCTGGATCTGCTTTATGGATTCGGATTGCGATCCATAGGGATTACCTACAGTGAATCCAACGCTTTGGGATCAGGACTGAAAGAGGAAAGAGATGGAGGCTTAACTTCTTTTGGCAAACGGGCCGTGGACCGGATGAATAAATTGGGATTTTTGATTGATTGTTCGCACACTGGAGATCAAACCGCGCTTGATACCATCAAACACAGTTCAAAACCGATCATTTTGAGTCATATTGGAGCTAAGGAACTTTGGAACACCAATCGATTAGCACCGGATGATGTACTCAAGGCATGCGCGGATAAAGGGGGTGTAATCGGCATTGAAGCCGCTCCGCATACTACCTTGACCCCAACGAAGAGAAAACACAACCTGGATGCGGTCATGGAACATTTCGAATACATCAAAGATCTGGTGGGAATCGATCATGTGACTTTGGGGCCTGATACTTTGTATGGTGATCATGTCGGTTTGCACAAAGCTTATACCGCTGCACTATCCTTGAAAGCCTCTAAAGGTCAGGGGAAACCCGGATTGGAATTTGAACCTGTCCCTTATGTTGATGGTCTTGAGAATCCAACAGAAGGTTCTTACAACCTGGTAAGATGGCTCGTCAAACACAACTACTCCGAGGAAGACATAGCCAAGGTCATGGGTAAAAACACGTTGAGATTGTTGGGAGAAGTTTGGTACTGATGCGAGCATTGGCCTTGATTCTTTTATTGCTAAACCACTCTATCTGGGCACAGATCAAGCTTGACGGGGTACGGGTATTCATCGAAGAGACTGAAACTTCCATAGAAGTGAAGGCTACTTACCTCACGTTGATTGATGATCAGGTAGACACACTTCAACTAAAAGCCCTGAACTTTAGTGGAAGTAGCATTCTGCAATTAAAAGTCAATTCCTTCATATCATCCATTGATTTTGGGTCGGATTTTAGTATCGTCACTATCCCCTTTTCCGGACAAAAACCGGAGACTATTACACTTAGCTATCAGGTAACACCCGGATACAAGGGAGAGCTTCCAATCTTTTTCAGTGACTGGCAAAGTTCATCCTCTGATCAGGATTTCTTCCAACTGCAAATGAAGGTGATGGAAGGGACCAGTTTGTTATTCCCTGCGGAAACACAAGCTGAGGATGTAGGTGAGTTCATGAACATTAAAGCCGAGCTTCCAGCGACTGTTTCAATGATCCGAATAGACGATTCGGGAACAGGTAATGCAAGGATCAAGCGTGTCGATCAAATGGTGATCGTGTTGTTTCTGATCATCGGCGTATTGATTTGGTTCAATCGTAAAAGACTGATCCATGGATAAATTCATTTTTTGGGGCCTCTTTCTGGTTCTGGGTCTGATCGTCGTAGCATATTTGATCTGGATGTTTTGGACGGAACGCAAATGAATTGGCAGTACATCATTTTCGCAGGTTATTTCCTGCTGATTTTCTTCATCGGGTGGATCAGTCTTAAGCTCACCAATTCCGAAAAAGATTATTGGATCGCCGGAAGCAAGCTCGGCTGGGGAGTCGGTGGTGCTACCATGGCAGCCACACATACCAGTGCCGGCACCTTCATTGGGACTGTCGGTGTGATCTATGCCGTTGGATGGTCTTTCACCTGGGTGTTACTGGTCATTCCCCTCGCCTATTGGTTCATGGTGGCTGTACTTGCTCCCAGATTCACAAGGGTCACTGAATTAACGTTACCTGCATTTTTACAAAGACGCTACCAAAGTAAAACTGCCCGTGGAACCGGTGCCGTTATCATTCTCCTCGCTACGGTCATCTACATTCAGGCGCAAATTGTGGCTGGAGGCCTGGTGGCCAATGTTGTTTTCGGACTATCTCCTACCACCGGTATGGTCATCTTCACCCTGATCTTGCTGGTTTATACCGTCGTTGGGGGCATGCTGGCCGTGGCTTACACCGACTTTCTACAAATGATCATCATGATCGTTGGGACCATCGTTGCTGTTCCTTTGGCGTTAGATCATTTCACAGGACTTTCCGACCTCATCCATAAAGTAACCCTGATCAAACCTCTGGCTTTTGATTGGGGTGGCTTTCCAACTGTGTTATTGATTACTTTGAGTCTTGCTTTTTTTCTGGGTTCCGTTGCAACACCGGAGAAAGTTGTTCGGCTATATGCCATGAAAGACATGCGTACCATCAGGAGAGCCATTCTGCTGACCATCATCGTGGTGACTGGCATCAATCTGCTGGTGTTTATCCTTGGCCTCACCGCAATGGTCTTGTTTCCCAACTTACCTACAGGTGACCTGGCCATGCCTATTGTAGCCAAGACTGTACTGCCCACTTTCGTAGGTACCCTTATGTTAGCAGCTGTGACTTCTGCCATGATGTCTACGGTAGATTCATTATTGTTGGTGGCAGGATCGGCCCTTTCCGAAGACATTTACCAAAATCTGATCCATCAAAAAGCCTCCGAAAGTCGACGATTGTTGGTGGCTCGAATCGGGATCGTCATCGTGGGAATACTCCCGCTTATCTCCATCCTGATGGGCTGGGCTGAGGGTGAATTGGTGCAATTCATTGTGATCCTATTCAGCGCTATCATGGGAGCTGGATTCTTTACACCAGTTGTCGGAGGTATACTATGGAGACGAGCCAATAAACAAGGGGCGATTGCTGCAATGATCGGAGGAGTTTTAGTCACGGCGCTCTGGAAGGCCTTCGGTGATCCACAGATCTATCCGGTACTTCCTGGGTTTGGGACCAGTATCCTGTTATTCATCCTGGTTAGTCGATTTACTCCACCTCCGGAACCTGAAGCCTGGAAACCTTATTTCTCGTCTAAATCTGTTAATAAATGAGCCATATATTCCGTGTCATACTATTCCTGGCAGCGATCAATGTTGCCGCACAAGAACAATTGCCCTTGACCTGGGGAAATATCTTTACCAAAAATCATGGCGCACTACAAGCAGTCCTTTCGCCGGATGGAAAATTCGCATTAGTCGTTGCCTCTACACCTGAAAACACCGGCATCTTCCTGATCAACATTGATAATCCTTCTACGCCCAGATTTTTAGTGACAGGCTCCTCTCCTTCCTGGTTTGCTAATGGTCAGCAATTCGTGTACAGTGCACAGGGAGATTTATGGAAATCGACACTTAATGGCAGCGACCCCATCCGACTGACAAGTGATCAACAAGACGAAAGAGATCCACGCCCTTCCCCTGACGGCAAATGGGTTGCCTTCTACAGTGGT
Organism: Cytophagales bacterium; assembly: GCA_033344775.1. Classification (NCBI taxonomy): domain Bacteria; kingdom Pseudomonadati; phylum Bacteroidota; class Cytophagia; order Cytophagales; species Cytophagales bacterium. Next base: position 468,803 of record JAWPMT010000001.1, read on the forward strand.
AGGTCTGGTCATCAAGACTTGTGGATGGTTACTGCTGATGGCCGTGGCCAACCCATTCAATTGACACAAGCTTCTATGGCAGATGATGATATCCGATTTGCCCCGTCATGGTCACCAGATAGTAAGCAATTAGCCTACTATTCCTTCAAGAACGATTACTGGGAAGATGACATCTGGGTCATTGATGTGGAGACAAAAAATGAACGACAAGTATCGAGTACATTGATGGCCATGTCTACCCCGGTCTGGTCACCGGATGGAAAGACCTTAGCAGTAATGGCCAATGCTAAAGCGGAGTACTGGTACGAAGACTTATCTTACATCTATCTTATTGATGTGGAGAAGGGACAAGATCGTAAGCTAAACATGCAGATTCATGCCACCGACCTTCTCTTCAATCACACAGTTTTCTGGTCCGGCGATGGCAATGAGTTATTTTTTCCTTACCAGGAACGATCAGAGGTTGAGTTATGGCGAGTCTCATCTTCCGGAGGCATCGCCACAAGGGTTACCAACATGGGGGGTACCTTTTTCAACTATCATGCAACTGCCAATGCGGATGCCTTTGTTTTCGTCCGATCAACTTCGACGCGGGGACCTGAAGTGGATTACCTAAAATCCTCAGGAGGAGTCACCCAACAACTGACAGCATTTTCCACAGAATGGGAAGGACTAAAAGACCCGCCAGAAATCAGCTATCGCAGCTGGGATGGATTATACATTCAAGCTTTTATGTACCTGCCTCCGGATTTTGATCCTCAGAAAAAGTATCCAGCCCTGGTTCATGTGCACGGTGGTGGCACGAACACCTACTACAAGCGATTGAGCCTTACAGAACAATACCTGGCGCAACAAGGATACGTCGTACTGGCCGTTAACTATCGAGGTGGCTCTGGTTTTGGCAGGCCCTTCCAAAACCTCAGCATCAATGACTGGGGCAACGGACAGGCACTGGACGCAGCACAGGCAGCCGACTTTATCCGGGAACAATCCTGGTCGAATGGTCTGGTAGGAATTTACGGTTACAGCTATGGAGGAATTACATCTATGGCCGCCATCACACGAGCGCCGAAGCAATTTGACGCGGCAGTACCAATGGCCGGAATCTATAACTTCGGGGATGCCTATACCAATGCGGATCGGATTGGTAAAATCTTCATCAAAACAGGTCATGGCGGTTCTCCGGAAGAAAAACCTGACATCTATGCCATCAGCAATGCGCTTTCAAGGGTAAATAAAGTAGAAACGCCGCTGTTGCTCATGCATGGAGAAGCTGACGTAAGGGCACCTTTCCGCCAGTTTGAACTAGCCGTAGCGATCTTAAACAAGGAAGGAAAGGAATTTGAAAGTCATTCGTACCCCAATGAACCTCACGGATTCCTCAATCCCATAAATCGAGTTGACATGTACACCCGATTGCAAAAGTGGTTTGAGAAATACTTGAAATGATTTCCCTCCCTAAAGGATGCGGTACATGTAATGCGCAATGTCCGGGTCACGTAGACGAAACTTAACTTAATAACAATAGGGTGATGGGTAATTAGTGAAATTCTAGACATAACAATATGCAGAATCCTCATCAATTTGCCGATCATTAAAAATTTCGCAAAACAGTCCCTCTTGACACAAGATAACTTCTGTATTTGTTGGATTTTACCTAAGAATATTTTATATTCTGCAAAATCAAACCTATAATGTCATGCGTTTTTTATCTCTTCTGATTTTTCTAATGGTTTGTTTCTCTTGTGCGCAAACGAACAACCCTCAATTGCAAGAAACTTCCTCAGAACCAGTTTCATTGGTTGGCACCTGGGATCTGGTATCGTTTATTGCGCCTGATGATCCTACCAAACAGTGGCGAGATCATGGAGATTCGATCCTTTATCAGAAACACCTGACTCCTACTCATTTTACGTGGGTCATGTATGACTTAAAAAATGACCAGATGATTGGTATGGGTGGCGGCAACTACGTGCGCCGAGAAAATCAATACGTTGAAAACATTGACTTTTTCCATCCTCCTGCAAGCAGCGAATTGGGGCAATCCATTCCATTTGAAGTTAGGTTTGAAGATGGGAAATGGTATCACACCGGCTATGCCAAAGAAATGGAAATGGACTTTGATGAGGGTTTGATGGTCGTTGCGGATTCCACTAAAATAGAAGAAATATGGGTCCGAACGCAGGAACCCGTGGCCGAGAGTAATCAGCTAGTTGGCACATGGGACCTACACCAATATCGCTACGATGCCAACGAATCTTACTATGAATACCCAGCAATGATGGGGTATCTGAAACTGATCACTCCCACTCACTTCATTTGGGTAAAATATGACAAAGAGGGAGATCAAATTTATGGTTCAGGAAGTGGACCTTATCGTTTCGATGGCGATCGCAATTATGAAGAAGTGATCCAAATGATGCATCCTCCCGCTCACACCTTGCGAGGTACGACTGTCCAGTTCACCATTGACGTCAGTGATCATCGCTGGGACCTGTATGGCTATGGCCTACGACAACCGACCAACGATACGCTATTGATCGATGAAGTATGGGGACATCACGCGAATACCCTTGAAGAAGAAGTAGCGATTAATTTCTAGCGTTATTACAGTTGGATTAAACAAGTCTTAAGAAGGGTACAATTGTCTTTTTGAAGTTATTTTACCAGATGTCCTCGAACTTAGTGATGGTATTTGGCTTCCTCCATGCCGTCATTTTGAATGTTTTTAACTAAGTTACTTCATTGACTATATCATTGCCATGAGTCTGATTAAAAACATCATCAAGTTCTTCTCACCCAGAGCATTTAAAAATGATCCGTACTGATGGCTTACTAATCAAATAGGTCATATCGCAGGTTCTGCCTGGATCACCTATGCCGTTTTCCTTTCATTAAATAGTTTGACCAATTTGCCGGAAACATCCTGCAGATGGATTGCCATTGGCGGTATTGGGAGCTTATGGACTTTCTGGGAAATAAGACATCTGGTGCTTTCCGGAGACTGGAAAGACTTTTTTGAAGACCTGGCATTCGAACTGACAGGTGTAGCGATCGTTTACAACTATTTGACAGCAGGAATCATCATCAGTCCCATTCTTGTGTTGTCATTGCTTCTGATCAAGTACGGCAAACTGCTAAAAAATCCTGCGGAAGAACCTCTACCAGACTGAACTTCTCCCGGGATTATTAAATACATGACACCTGAACTTATTCCATCCTCAACCGATCTGCCGGATTGGTGGTCGCGCCTTTGAACGTGTGATAAGCAATGGTAATTCCTGTGATCAGGAATACAAACACTGAAACTTTCACAAAAACCCAGGGCGTGATCCCTACAGAAAAAGCGAAAGTCTCCAACCAGAGCTCGGCAACATAGTACGCCAATGGCACGGCAAATAATAAACTCACTGCTACTAGTCTAAAATAGTTGGTCGCCAGAATAGACAAGATGGTTTGTTGACTGGCTCCCAGCACTTTACGAATGTTGATCTCTTTTGAACGTCGTGTCACACTGTGGCTTACCAATCCAAGTAATCCAATTGCAGCGGCCAAAATCGCTATTGATGTATAGATGGAAAAAATCTTACTCAAGCGTTCCTCCGACTCATACATCTGAGCAAATTGCTGATCCACCAATTCGAATTCCAGGGGTCGAACAGGTTCCAGTTTTCGATAAGCTGTCTCCAAATGTGCAATGGTCTCGCGGTAGTCTCCTTTACCTAATCGAAGCAGGATGTAGCTAAAGTTATCGCGATCAATGTGAAGGACTGCTTTTTCAACGGGGTTATGTAAGCTATTGAAATTAAAGTCATCGACTACCCCAATGATCCGGCCACGTTTCACCGTGTCTTCTTCTCGCCACATCTTCCAGTTCATGGGTTCCCCTACGGCTGCCTCCGCATTGGCGAACCCAAAGTCTTTTACAGCTGTTTCATTGATGACAAAGGCGTCCTGCACATCACTTTCCAAATCCGGAGAAAAACCTCGCCCCGCAATCATGCGCATGCCCATCGTTTCAATGTAATTCGCATCTACAATGAACATCCGAGTATTGAATTCATTCGGCCCCACCTTTGGTAGCACCACACCATCTCCGGCCACCATGCTTCCGGGGATCCCATAACATAACGAGGCATGGGTGATATTCGAATGTTCCGAAAGCGTCGCTTTTGCAGCCTCCAGATCACTTCTCATGCTACGTGTAATGGGAATGTACAGGAGGTTTTCTTTCTCGAAACCCATGTCCGTGTTTCGCAAATAATCGTATTGATCCTGAATGATCAATGAAGTGATGATCAGAGCCGTGCAGAGCACATATTGCAAACCAACAAGCGAATTTTTCAAGGACAGCACTGCCCACCTACTCCGATTCCTGGTGAGTCGTACTTGCCCTCTCAAGGAATCCAGTGGTGATATTTTGGTAATCAATAACGCGGGATACCAACCCGAAACACCTCCTAGTAACATGATAAAACCAACGAAGAGCAATCCGCTTTCCAAGGAAACAATATCAAAGAGCTCGAAGGATTTATTTGTGAAATTGTTGAAATAAGGAAGCAACAAGGCCACAACGCCCAGACTCACCAAACCTGCGAGAGAACAATACATGATGGACTCCAGCACGTATTGCCCCATCAATTGCTTTCTTTTTGCGCCGACAAATTTTCGTACGCTGATGTCTTTGTTTCGATACAAAGCCTGGGCAGTGGTCAGGTTGATGTAATTGAAAGCCGCAACTAATAAGATGATGATCGCACTGATCAGTAAAAAGATCACTGCCTGATAGTCGGATACCTCGGCAATATCGAAATCAAAGCCTTTCGAATGTAAGTGGATATCCGCCAATGACTGAAAGGTCGGGCGATAAGTGAAGCCTACTTTCTCTGTGATTTCATTGGACTGACTTGCAATTCCTGCGCGGATACTTTCAAATAAAGGCTCCGGATCTACCCCTTTCTTCAATTGTACATAGGTGAAGAATTGTTGCCAACGCCAGCTTTTCATGCGATGATCAGGCACATATTTGGTCAACAATTGGAAGGAAAAGATGTAGTCTACTTTTAAGTGAGTTTGCCCGGGCCGATCCTCGAATACACCCACAATCTGCATACTCGACCTGGTCAACTTCACCGTTTGAAATTCGAAAGGTGCTTCTCCGAAGAACTTCTTATACAGTGTTTCTGAAACCAACATGGTATTCGGTTCATTCAATCGATCGAAATCACCTTCCACCAATTGATAATCCAGGATTTCCATGGCAGCAAGCTCTGCATAGACCCCTTGCTTCTCCGAGAACTTCTTGTCTCCAACCTGAAACAGGGTTCCTCCATAATCAAAAAAGACCCGTCCCATTTTCTCTACATCAGGATAATTCTCCGTGACAAAGGGTGTAAAGATGGGTGGCACCATGGCCACGCTTTTCTGAAATTCGCCCTCCAAACCATAGTTGCGGAGATACACCCGGTATTTGTCTTCATGACCCGGAATGAACTGATCGTAAGCCGCTTCATCATTGACATAGATCGCAATCAGGGTAACACTGGTGATGCCAAGCAATAGTCCGAAAAGATTAATTGAAGAAATAACGCTCTTGCGTCGGGCAAAGCGAAAGGACGCTTTGAGGTAATGTTTCAACAGATCCATTTGTGTACTTTTTGAGTTTTTGAATAATGGTCGGGAAACAGAGGACCGCAGTAAAGAGACCATGTCCATGAAATAATACCACCGCGCGAGAAAAGGACCTTTTTCTTCTACTCGTTCTTCAAACAGCTGATAGAGGTCTCCTTCGAGTCCCTCTTGATGCAATTCGTGACAGAACCAGGCAAAGAACTTTTCTAATATACGTGGAGGATCAACTGACTTCATGGTATATCAACACTTGGGATCATTCGGATCATCTCAGATCGCATGGCATGAATTTGTTTGAGCACATCGGTTGCATAAGTAGTGAGTGAATAAAATCGCTTCCTTCTACCTCGCCTGTCCTCAGTCGCTCCTTCCATAGAAGAAGTAAGGTAGCCTTTGCTTTCCAGTCGGGTCAACGCGCTGTGCAAAGCACCGATACTAGGGTTCCTTCCGGCTTTTTCTTTCAAATAAGCCCTGATGGAAATCCCATAAGCTTCTTCACCCAACACCCCGATCGTGAGCAAAACCAACTCTTCGAATTCTCCCAGATTAGTTCCCTTCATTGATCAATGTTTCCTGTTTGTATACAAATGTATCAATTTATATTTCCTGTTTGTAGAAAAACCATGTAATCCTATTTGTGTTTTATTACAAGTCACCTTTACAAACTGTACAGATTTTAGTAACAATTGTTACGTAACTCACTGACTATAAGAAACATCAACTCGATTCCTGACTCAAGTCACCTACCTGTCTTTGCTGGTCTCCTAGCTTAGTCCTTGAAATCAAACGACAGGAATCATGAAAAATATAGTCGTCCTCGGCAGCAATTTTGCAGGCTACACTACCGCTTTGCAATTGAGTAAAAAGCTCAGAAAGAAACGAGATCAATACCAGGTCTTCGTTGTTTCTCCAACCCATGAGTTCTTATATGTACCTTCTTTGATCTGGGTACCTTTCGGCCGGCGCAAGGTCAAAGATCTTCGCTTTGACATCCGCCCCATATTAGAAAAGAAAAAGATCCAATTTATCGAGCAGCGTGCCGAACGTGTAGAGCCGGATGCCAACCGTGTTTGTCTTCAGGATGGTACCCTGTTGGAATATGCCTATCTGGTAGTCGCTACAGGCGTTTCTATGAATTTTGACTTCCTTGACGGGTTGAGGCCGGAAGACAACAAGATCCAGAACATAGTTATTCCCAAATTGGCCATGAAGACGCAGGAAGCCTTTGAAGAACTAATCAAAGATCCTGGGCCTGTAATTGTAGGAGCCACACAAGGAGCAAGCTGTATGGGTGCCGCTTATGAATACCTATTCAATATGGACAAAGAATTGCGACGCCATAAAGTCCGTGATCGGGTAAAACTTTACTGGATCACCCCGGAACCTTACATCGGACATTTTGGAATTGATGGCATGCCTGGAGGGGAAAGTATGCTCAAAATGTTCATGAAGCTGTACAACATTGAATGGATCATAGATGCGAGCATTAACAAAATTGAGGAAAATAAGATCATTCTTAAGGATGGTACAGAACTCCCTTATAAAATGGCCATGCTTATGCCTCCATTTGAAGGTGCAGAAGTCATGAAAAATACCCCGGAACTGGTTGATGAAAAAGGATTTGTACAAACAAAGGCCTCTTACCAGCACATCAAATATGATAATGTATTCGCAGCTGGCCTGGCAGTGAAAGTCCCTGCTCCATTTGAAATCAAAAACACGCCATTTGGCGTACCAAAAACAGGATATCCCAGTGACGTAACCGGAAAGATCGTCGCGAATAACATCGTAAAATTGGTTGACGGAGATACAAAGTTGGAAGAAAAAGCCTGGGGCAAAATCCCAGCCATATGCATCATGGATGCAGGCCATAAGGAAGTTTACCTCCTAGCGAATCATTTGTTCAAACCAAGGCAGTTTGCCATTCTTATACCTAATGTACTCAATGATTTTGGTAAAGTGATGCTGGAGAAATACTTCCTCTGGAAAAACAGGCACGGGTATGCCTGGATGCCTTAATATAAGGATCATTCCTGTTGGATGTTGGTAGGACTCGTATTAAATACGGGTCCTTCTTCTTTACGATTGCTAAATATTTACACGCGCTAATCAGTTGGGCTAATAAGATGTACTCGTACATACAAATCGACTCAATCCTGCTCTCCTGTCCATCCAATGCATTTATTTTGCAGGCAATTAAGAAAGACGATGAGATCACAGTTGATTACACCGGAAGGGATGGAAGGTTTGAAAGAGGAGCTCGATCACCTATGGCGAGTGGAAAGACCAGACATTACCAATAAAGTGACCTGGGCTGCCAGTCTCGGGGATCGATCCGAAAATGCCGATTATCATTACAATAAAAGACGTCTTCGTGAAATCGACAAACGACTGCTTTACCTGCGTAAATGCATAGATAACTTTAAAGTAATTGATTATCACCCTCATATGGATGGGAAAGTGTCCTTTGGGGCCTGGGTGGAAATTGAGAACAAGGAAAAGGGCCTAAAGAAGCGCTTGCGAATTGTAGGGTACGAAGAATTGATTGGCAATCAAGATCACATCTCGATGGACTCTCCTATGGCCAAAGCGCTACTCGATAAAAAAGTGGGTGATCAAGCGATTGTGGAGACGAAGGTGGCCAACTTTGTGTGGCACATTCTTTCGATAGAATATGTAAAGAACTAAATGAGCTTGCCGAAGCCAATCCAGGATTCACAGTCCATTTACTAATCAAGTCGATTTCGACAGGCTCAATCTGACAGTTTCTACATTATTAATCAATCGTTATTTTCTGAGCTTCGATTAATCGCTTCTTTGCCATTGTAGACTAATCGGGTCGACCAGGGGATCGGGTTTCTAAGTGCATAATGCGCCATGCATCCGTTCTCCGCTTCATTGAGTAAGTCCTTGATATTTTCCTCAGGCTCGGGACTGTCAATGATCACATGCGTCTCTACCATGTCACATCCGCCATTGGTCATGTATCCGTGCTCACGCATGTGTCCAAGATTGGTTCTGAAGATGATGCGCTGTTCTAATTTCAGGCTATCTACCTGGATCTTACGGGCTGTAAGAATATCTGTCAAATGGGTCATGAGGCAAAATCCAATTCCTGCAGAAAAGAAGGCCAATGGTGGTGGTGCAGTATCTTCTCCTACCGGAGGTTGTTCATCACAATACAATTTAACCGGACTAAATCCAGGTATATTCACCGAAACCACACCCGTTTTACTTTGCTTCGTACCTGCTTCTGCACTAAGGTTTACTTCGAAACGATACGGCTCGGGGTGTTTGGCCTTTTGGAATTTCTTCGATTCATATTGGGTTTTTGCTGGTTGCTCTGAACTGAGTTCACCGACTCGATAAAACTTCTTTTCTGACATATCAATTTTTCTTCTCCGGCAAATGTATGATTACGATTGCATAATCATTGGACGAAAATGGACGAATAAGCACTTTCACCACTTGCACCTTCCTTTTTTTAAGCCAGGAGCAGCTACGCTCAAAAAGTGAAATTCAATCGGGTGTAGAAATATGCTCCCCGAAGATCAAATTGCCGAACATTAGGGCTATAGGTGAATACACCGTTTCGAATATTTTCGCTGTGCCTTAGCTTATCAGGATATTGATTAGTCACATTTAGGGCACCAATGGTCATATCCAGCTTGTTAAAAAAGCGATATTTCACGTCAAAATTAAATAGATCTTTAGCGGCAAATTGCTGATCCCTGGACTCCACCTGTCCTGAGTTTTCATTCAATTCCCAATTAAGAGGATTATTATCTCTGGGGTGCAAAAACTCTGTTTCTCCATACCGAACGTGGCCTATTGTGAAATTGATCTTGTTCAGTGTAACTGAAAAATTGTTAATCCATTGATATTGAGGAACAAACGACTCTATCTGAACGGCTTCTGCCCGGTAATTATCCTCTACTGTTTCGCCATCTAACCCCTCGACTCCCAATACTTCTGTTTCCATATAGCTCAAACTTGAATTAAAATGGATGGCTGTTCTAGGAAAGTTATATTGTGCTGCTAAAACCGCGTCAAATCCCCTGGTACGCGTATCAAAAAGGTTCGTAAACAACTCCACAAACTGAACATCATTTGCGATATAAAAGTCGATAACACCTTCTACCAGTTCTTCAAGGAAAGGATCTCCTTCACCAAGCTCTCTAAATGCCTGAATTGGAATTCTGGAGGTCAGTCCAATTCGATCTTTGATATCTGTTCGGTACGCATCAATGCTCAGGGAAATATTCCGATTGATATTGGAAGTAACTCCCACGCTAAAGCTTTCGGAGGTCTCGGGCTGGAGCACTGTTACAAACGGAAGAAAATTCCCTATAATAGGTGTTTGTGAATTGATCAATTGTACGTTTTGAATCGCTCCGTTGAGGGGTTGAGTCGACGTACGCTGATAATATAATTGGTGTAAGCTAGGAGCCTTAAAACCTGTATTGTAGGAACCCCTTACTGTCAGTTGATTCGCAAATTTGTATCTTGTGGCCACCTTGTGCGTTGTTTGTGCACCGAAATCAGAGTACTCCTCATACCGACCGGCTAGCGACAGCAGGAACTTATTTAACGAATAATCTAACTCGGCATAGAAAGATCCATTGGTCCGTATTTCTTCCAACGCATCGGATTCATTGACACCAAAGTAGCCTTGCATTCCCGTAGCAGCAGTTCCCCATTGCGTCGAATCTTCTATGAAGTTACCCATGGGGTCAATCAGGTTGCCATTTTGGTAGGATTCCAGCTCACCGTCAATCAAATCATACTGTTCCTGTCGGAATTCTCCACCAAATGCCAGATCTATTTCGCCAAGTCCTAGTTGAAACTCGCGGGAGGCATCAAAACCAAAAATATCATGACCATACTTATAAGCACCTGTGAAACTGGACAAAGGAGTTAAAATACTCAGAGAAGCATTATTGAAGTTCTCCACGGTCACATCGAATTTGGAACTTGCCGTAGAGAAGCTTACATCCAGGAACCACTCCCCGACATGACCATCAATTCCCATGTTCAGAGACCGATCTTCTAATTCAGAATTTATTCGTGGAGAGAATCCCCATTGGTGATACAACAGTACAATTTGATCGCTTTGTACGGGATAACGAAAAGCGCCGTTAATGGAGCCCAACCTGTAATTCACACCTCCAAAACCATAGAAGTCAAATTGATCAGTCAATTCCAGGCGGGCATTAACCAGAAATGACCCATTTTGAAAGCTACTGCTCCCCAATTCATATGCTGTATTATTTGGAAACGGGGATTCACTAAGGACACTATCTCTCAGATTGGGTAATCTCTCCAGTGTATCAGAGGTGAAAAGTCGACCACTGTAGGCCCCACCCCGATTGACCGCATCTTGTTTATTATAGGCTGCAGTTACATTCAAAAAGCCTTTGCGTTTGAGCGCCATGCCGTAGTTGAATTCGATGTTCTCAATCCCGCCATCTCCTTCCATGGATTCTCCAGCATAAGAAGAGATCACTGGTGTGGAGGGTTGGCGCTTGAGGATGATATTGATGACTCCACCTATCGCATCGGAACCGTATTGAGAGGAAGCCCCATCTCGCAATACTTCCACCCGATCAATGGCTGTGAGTGGAATCGTATTCAGGTCTGTACCTGCGGTTCCTCGCCCAAATACATCCTGAATGTTCAGAAAGGCACTTTTATGTCTCCTTTTCCCATTGACCAACACAAGGATCTGATCGGGGCCAAGCCCACGTAATGATATAGGATCTACCATATTGATCGGATCATCGATGGATTGCTTTACAGCGTAAAAACTTGGCAATAATTGATGCAGTGCCTGTGCCAACTCCACCTGACCTGTACTCAGCAATTGATGCCCGTATACCACATCAATGGGCACGGGTGATTCTAATTGATTCTGTGTCACTGCAGTCTTGGTCCCCGTGGCCACATCTGCATCCATTAATTCGCTTTCCATTTCTACGTCCAATTCCTTTTGATCAAGGTTCTGCAACTCAATGGTGATCACGGTTTCATTATAACCCGGGAGCTTCAGGTTCAGGTTGTGGAATCCCGTATCAATTTCAAAGGCATAGTAGCCATTATCATCCGTATAGGTTCCATAAGGCGAGTTTTCAATATTCACAGCGACATTCGCCAATGGTCCAAATCGATCATATACTTTCCCTGTAATGAACCCATACTGTGCCGTAGCTACCATTGGAAAACCTGCCAATACCCACAAAAGAATCTTCAATTTCATTTAGCGCCTTTTATTCGAACAATTATAGCCTCGGAGGCAACTCGATCACCATCATTGGTCGTCACTTGAAACCGGTAAACACCGGGAATATTTACCTCTAATTCGTACCCTTCGGCGACAACATTGGTCCCTTTGAGCCATTTAAAATCTCCTTTCACGTTCGATCTGCCGTGCAATAATCCCCGTTGATTGAAGGTGACAAATTGCCCTTCTTCAATGTAGGTATGTGGCTTAACAAAGGATTTGATGGTCACAATGATTGACTCAGATAAGATGATCTGTCCTTGTTGGCTGATCGCTTTCACCTGATAGCGGCCCTTCCGATTGACCTGGGTCACCGCACCATTGGTAAACTGCTTGCCTTCATAATACCAATTAAATGCTACTCCTTTCAAATTCGAAACGGCGTGTAATTCACCATTGCCTTCAAAGGTCACCGAATCTCCCTCCAGAATGCTAACCTGGATTGGGACTTCTGGTTTTGGACGTAGCGTGATTGGTTGTGTAAGCGAGGTTGATTCCCATGGCACTTGTCTCTCATTGGTTCGGCGAACAACGGAATTTCGAACATTGGCGAATACATCCTTAATTTCCACATCAAAAGCCCCCATATGAGTGAGCAAGGCATTGGTGTATTCTCCGTTTCTTCCGTTGCCATCATAAGCTACTTTTCCAGGTGCCGTCGCAAAGGAGATAATGGTGCCAGGTGGCGCATCCATTAATGCCAGTCCGTCATTCTTGTCTGAAGCACTAACCAACGTAAACGGATTGCTGCGACAGGCATCCAGAATGATGATATTGGCATCGGCCTCAGCTGCCTTGATGGAATAAATGATGGAGTTTGCACTCACGCAATTGCGTTTGATCTCTGAAATGGAAGTTGCAATCGCATCGATGGGCACGAAATAGTTCTTACCTCCAATTTCCAATCCATGCCCGGCGTAGTAAAATAAGACCACATCGTAATTCCTGATTTTTCGGTTGAATTCTTTGATGGCTTCCTGAAAGGATTCCTTACTCAGGTCCGTGTAGAGGTCCACATCGAAATCCATTTTCTCCAACAAGGCGCCCATATCATTGGCATCATTTGTTGAATTCCGCAAGGTTTCCAGATAGGCATAATCAGCGTTACCAACCACCAGTGCGTACTTGCTTTGTTGGGCAAGCAGAGTAATTGGCCCCCAGAGCATCCAAAAGCCAAGTAAACCGGTTTTGATCAAGTTTTGTCTGTTAGGCATTTCTCGCTTCAATCCTGATCCTGATATCCATTAATTTGAATCTAGGAGGAATTTTTCTTTCAGCTACAAATATGGATACAAGCTTTGGGATTAAACCCCTACTAGTTCAACGATTATCCCGATGATAGAAGAAACTACTTCTGCCTGAAGCGGCAAATTTCGTGGTTGGGATGACCAAATAAGGAGCTGAAGTTTCAGTTCTGAAATGTGTCTGAAGTTGCCCTGAAGAAAATAGAGACACTTCTGGTATTGAGCCAGAAGTATCCATTAGTATAATGATAAGTTTGATATGAAATTGAGATTCCTTTTTTAGGCACTCGCCTTGAAGGCTGACAGAGGCTATTTCTCAAGATCGCTCCAACACCAACTTATTTTGAAGGTATAAGTAGCGACAGTAATTCTCTCCAAGCGAACCTTTCGACAACTCATATGCTTGCTTGAAACTTTCAGTAGCTTCTTTCTGATTACCCTGATTCAAGTGATATTCTCCCAAGGCAAGGAAATTGGCTCGATTTTTTGGATCACGATTGATCTGTGCCTCCAAAATGGCCAAGGATTCTTTGGGTTTGCCTTGTACCAGTAACTTGTTTAGACCATAGTAGTAGGCATTAAATCCAGCCGCTTCGCTAAGTCCTTCTTCAAGTAGGGCCTTTCCCTCTTTCTTCTCCCCGATGGCCTGTAACCATTCTCCTTTCAGAACTTTGTAATTGAATGTATAGGCTCTTCGATAAGCTTCATTTTCATTATCATCAATTTTCGTTTTAGATGAATCGAGATAAACCAGTGCCTTATCATAGGCATCCTTGTCCCATTCTAACGTACGCAAGGCCAATTCCTGGTATTCAGAAGCCGTTTTATCCGTTTTACCTACGAGGTTTTTCATGATGTTCATAGTGGCATTGGTTTTTACTTGAAACATCACTGCAGTATTCTCCCACCGCAATTGTATGTCCACCGATTCAGATTCTGGATTAAGAAAATCATAGCTCAGCCATTCCTGAAAAGGCAGTTGTCGAGTCTCAACCGGGACGCGGATTACATCGTTGGCTTTGTCATAATTGAACGCTCCCCAGGACTTACCAGAAGAGAATATCAAGATCCATTGATCTTTTTCTACCAGTACCACAAATCCGTACGATCCTGCCGGTAAAGACTTACCATTGATCTGAACATCGTGACTGAACTCCATTGAGGTTCGCTCGTTGGACCCGGCGCGCCAGGGATATTCCTTGCCATCTACTACAAAATCAAAAGGTACAATACCCCCAAAGATTTTCCTGCCATTCACGGATGGGCTGTGATACTTGATGGTGATGTCGCATTTCCCGATGTTGGCGCTGCTTGTGCGAGATTGACTGACGCGTGTTTTTCCGCCAACATCCTGGCCTTGAACCAGAAATACGGCAATAAATAAGCAACTGAATATGGTAACGATCCTTTTCATAATGTTTGAGTTATTGACTTTGGTTTTTGACAAGGTTACGAGGCTGTACCTTGTTCGGACCTCTCAAAAGGATTCATTCCCATTCAAAGCGGTTCAGGACGTCAGAAGTTGAAAAATGCCTAGCTTCCGGACAAGGCATGGCTTCGACAGGGTCAGCATGAGATTTTCTAGAAATAATAATCAAACAAGTTTGTGGAGACACAAACTTGGGCGGAAAAAATATAAGGTACAGATCTTGCTAAGGATAATGTTCTGGCCTTGCTAAGCCATCGTTTGAGTCCTCTCAAATGACAATTTAGTAGGAGAGCGAAGGAAGTTTGTGGGGACTCAAACTTCGGTGGGGAGACATTTCTATAATGACGAAAGTCTGTTTATTCCCCTGCAGTCAGGAATGACTCTGGGATGGGAAATTTTTCACTTTCCATTTGCCAAAACATGGACATAATCCAGTAGCGCTCACCATCGTAGTAATAATTGTAGAGCGTAACTCCTCTTCCTTCAGCGGTCTTGTCTTCCATCCAGAATTTATACGTACTAATCACATTAACTAACGTACCATAAGTTGTTACCTCACTACTGATTTCTTCTTCATAAAAGCCTTTCTTATCCAGATAATCCAATTTTTCGAGGTAACCATCAAAATCAAATTCCATGAGGTTGGCCTTGTTTTCCGCAGTGGACCAATAGCTGTAGGTAAAGGCTGCATTTGGATGAAAGAGGTCGCGCAAACGATCAAAGTCACGTTTTTGACCGATGGGTCCGGAAATGATATCGTAATAGGCTTTGGTAATGTTCTCAACGGAGGTCACATCTTGTTCATATTGTGCTTGAGTGATGGTTGGTAGAAAGAATAAGGAAACCAAAAAGAAAGTGGTAATGAAAGTCTTCATATTGATGAGTTTAAAGTAAAGGAATCTTGGCATCCGTACTGTTCTGAAGTTCAAAGGAACTCACCTCTCCAATCCCTAAAAACTTAAACCGCACACCCACCAGTCTCCCCATGGTTTCTTGATAAGCGGCACTGTATACTTCCTCATCCTGAATACTGACAAATACTTCTTGTTCTCGAACTTTGATGGACAATTGCTTTGGCGTCGTGAAGTCTGCACTAAGCGCAGACAAGTCATTTTCTTTTCCTCTGAGATAAACATCATTGAGCATCAGGTTGAGATCAGAACTGCATCCGATTTTCGAAAAAGGAATGATCATGGCGCCATCAGTTCCAATGAAGTAAATCGCCATCCGTTGACAAACGGCCCAACGTTCGTCGAACACATTGACAATCGTAGCATTGAATGTAAAATTATCCCCGGAGACATTGCCCAGGTCATCAATCCAATGGAGTGAAGTAACCAAAGGCTCTTCTCTATTGGCTATCTCTTTGCGTGTTTCCTCGGGAATTGTCAATTGCGAGCCCGACTTTATCGGTTGAAAATATCCCGGCACCGGATCATATTCCAATTGTCCGAGCCAACCATTGCTCTTGAGGAACAAATCATGGGACTGAGCTTCCTGCCCTTCAACCATCAATTTGGCCTTGAAATATCCAGGGTGATAATAGATTCCGGTAGCTTGTGTTTGTCCTTGTGCCAGCGATACGGTTTTAGTCGGGTCCCAATATTGCTGAATGTGCAAACTGTCTGTTTTAATGTGGCCGGGGATATTAAAATCAAAAACGACAGAATTAGGGTATTCCCGACTCAAGACCCGACTGGAAAATTGAAACTCAGAAGAATTGATCTCCAGCGGTGGCCTCCGGTTACCAATCAGGGAGATCACAACAATCGCCAGCAAAAATCCGACCGTGACATACATCCCTTTTCCTGGTGCCTTGATCTTGAATTTTCGCACGGGTCTGGTCATCTTAAAGCTCCGCCAATTTTCCGACCCTACAAAGTTGGACAAGGCGTCGAGGGTAGTGGTACTTGGCATACCCGTATGACTTACTACACCAAAGAATCGTTTCAAAGTGGCCACACTCAACATGGTACCTGTTGCTTCGAAGACCTTCTCGGAAAGCTCTTCAAACATTTTACTGTGCCAGGAACTGACTTCTCCCCATTGCAGGGTTGTCTCCACCTGCAATTTCAAACGTTCAATATTGGGGTCTTGTGACTTATCAGACATAGGTCAAATGTCAGCAACAAAGTGCTTCGAAACAACTGTGAATCATAATGAACGACTTTGTCAGCGCAAGTTTTGCCCAACATGACAGGTTGCGCCGTAAGTATGCAACATGAAAAAGCTCATCATAATCACAACTCTGATCCTATGCCTCCAGGAAAGGAGCACCGGACAAATCATTCCTATTGATACCACTAACTGGCAGATCTTCGCAAGGTCCTATATCCTGGAAAACTTCAGAGGTCAGGATGCCATCTATTTACAAGGTGGCTCTATTGTCTTAAAAGACACAGAATTCCTGAATGGAATCATCGAATACGATATTTTCCTTAAAGAGGAGCAAGCTTTTCCCGGCATCTACTTCCGTTCGGATTTCGATAAAGGCACTGCCGAACACTTCTACATCCGTCCCCATCTATCGGGAAAACCTGACGGAAATCAAGCCATTCCCACCATTCAGAACATCACTGCATGGCAATTGTATTTTGGCCAGAGGTATTCTTTCCCTTATGAGTACAAATACGATGACTGGACCCATGTAAAGATCCTTGTCAATGGAGACAAAGCACAAGTCTTTCTCGACTATAGTGAAGCCCCACATTTATCCTGGGATCTTTTTTTACCTGCTAAAAAAGGCGGCATTTCTTTATCCGGTGGAAACCGATCAGGCATGCATATCGCTAATGTAAAGGTTTCACATGAAGCTCCTGAAATCAAAGATTTCGCTCCGATAAAACGCAAGCCCATCGAAGGTGTATTCCCCAATTGGGAGATTTCGGACATGTTTGAAGAGAAGCTATTGGAAGACCCCAACAAAGTGGACCAAGTCTTGAATGGCCGAAAATGGCAAGGAAAGATTGAAATTGATGAAGGTACTGCTGCGAATATATCCAGGATTCAAAACCTGAGAGACGGCACTCCGGGGAACACAGTCTTAGCCAGGGTAATCATCCAATCAGATCGAGACCAGATCAAGCTGTTGGAATTCGGATACAGTGACCGGGTGGTGGCCATCCTCAATGGAAAATCCATCTACCGCGGCAATAACGGCTATCGATCAAGAGATTATCGTTACCTCGGCACCATAGGATTGTTTGATGGTATCTATCTGGACTTGAAAAAAGGAAGAAATGAGTTGATCCTGGCCGTATCAGAAAACTTCGGCGGCTGGCTGGTCACTGGCCGCATTCAGGATATGCAAAGCATCACTATCAAATAGTAGCGGATAGTGATAGGTTGAAGCACGTTCCTTTCTACAGGGCGTGCTTTTTTTGTTTATAGTATCGTTACAAGCTCCCAAGTCTCAGAATTGGACTTATTTGAAGGATTAAGTCTACGCAACCCGGTCTTCGTGACCCGGTCCTTTAGAATTAATCCAGCATCAGTGCTTTTCTTCAATCCTGTAATAACCAGAAAATTGCCGCTTCTTGCTCTTCAAATAGTTTGGTTTTCTTATGTTGACGGGTAACCTGAAGGTAACCATTGTAAAATATGGTTTGCATTTTAGTCAAACCAACTACAGCAATTTTCTTCATATCTTTATCCAATTCCACGCCAGCTTGTTTTAAAGCCTTGATGATCTCAGGATTGGCTTTCACTCCCGTGAAATCAGTAAGAATTAATACATCTGTTCCTGCAGCTTTTTGAATATTATAACTAACGTTAAAAACACTCATAAGGTGCTCCCCTGTTAGCTCACTGTAATTCGCCACCAAAATCCTTTTACCCGCCTCTACGTGCCAGTTCACCCTCGATTGATAATCCATTCTTGTCTAAGCAAGTCACAAAATTAATCTCGCTATGACAAATAACGAATAAATAAATGGCGCGTTTTCCACCAGTCAAGCGTTGCTTCGTTTTTACTTTCAGGAAAATATGATTAGAATTTGTGATAACAACTAAAGCGGTGGCGGAAAAAAATTCTTTTTGGTGATACACTGAAATGGACAGCTACTAAGGCTATTACTTTGATATTGCTACATTATTCTCTTTCATCCATTCTTCCAGGCTAGCTCTGACTAATTGTTCAACTCCCAGGTTTTTGGCAATCTTCTGTTGTGCCTTGATGATCGCAGTATTGATGAAGGAGTGTTCGATTACTTCTCCTGGTTCTACTCCCAACTTATGTATCAGATTCGTCACCCTTTCTCCTCCAAATAGCTGGAAAAATGGACTGTCAATAGAAGCGTAGCAATTCAATTCCAGCCGTTTGTCCTGGGCTTTTTGAACAATAATTGAATCGCGCTCAGCCAGCGGGTAGATCTCAATTACAAATACTTCAGGTGTACCATAGATTTCATTCGACAGAAACTCTTCTGCATCTAAGACCAGAATACGTGCACCTGAATTCCTGTCTGTATTGAAATCCACTTTGGCGGCAGTCAGCAATTGCTCCATTTCAGAACGCGTGTTCTCAAAGTGATAGAGCAAAATGAACTTCTCATTGGAAGCTTCCAACATTTTGGTTGCTAAAAAACGATACTTCTCTACTTCTGAAACGAAGAACTTATAATTTGCCTGCGGCGATTTTGCAGACTTCTTGAATAATCCAAACATGGTAATGGCGGTTTTTTACAAGATAAGCAACAAACATGTCCGTGTCAATGAATCCTGAATCAGGTGGAATATGTACCGCTCTCAAATAAGCTGAACACATTTTAGATCTCTAAGCCAACAGATTGATCTATTCAGTTCTTCCTACTCTAATTGACGACAGGAATCTTGCAATAGATTCATTATGATTCCAATATTCAACGGTTATGGTGTATATCATTTGCTCGTTGGCATAAAACACATTTCACTATCGTGTCCGTCGGGTGGACAAGTCCCGGATATATATTTAACGGCATAAATACCATTCAGTAAAGTATCCGTTTTACTGCTTGTTGAACATTTTATGTTATGAAAAATTCCTGCGGCATACCGCTCCAAAGTTTCATTACCGATGAATCGCGGAGTTCGAATACTTACAATTCCAAAATTGCATCGAGTGATCTTATTCTGATATAATACGCTTTTCATCACCGATCCGTTTTTCAGGCTATCGATTCGGCTTACTGAAAGAGCCTTAGCCGGTATTGTCGCTGAAATTTCAAAAACAGGATCATGATAGTTCTTTATTCCATGGCCTGTTTCGCATGAAAGGGTACAACTAATGAAAAATAAGCCTAAAAAAGTTTTTATCAGTTTAACCTTTCCTTTCACCAGAAAACGTATAAAACATGGCAACTCTTGCGTACTCCGCCCAACCTTACCCATAGATACTAAACTACTTGTTCCGCGCCATACGACAAAGGTCTTTGTTTGGCTCCTACACACAACCACAAATAATATTTATCATACAATTACTTTTTCGCAATCACACCAAATAGACTAAAGAATTACTACTTTCGCGAGACCAAAAATGAGACTTTATGCACCCCATTAAAATCATAAAGAATCGTTCCGATATTGGTGCGGGAACCCGTGGTTCCGATATGGGAATAGATGCCATCGAAATTGCTGCGATCAATAGCGATAACGACTACTTCACACGCTTTCCTTTTGTAGATGTAGATACCCACAATGAAGCCATCTACAACAAAGTAAAGACCACCATTGCCAAAAGAATTGGTTTCGTTCGGGAACAGTGTGAACGCGTATCTAACGCACTTCAGGAAACGTTAGGTGAGCAGCATTTTCCGATCGTATTGTCCGGAGACCATAGCTCCGCGCTGGGTACCATGAGTGGCATCAAAGCGCATTTCAAGGACAAACGACTGGGTATTGTCTGGATCGATGCACATGCTGACATGCATTCACCTTACACCACCCCTTCAGGTAACGTTCATGGTATGCCGCTCGCTGCCGCACTAGGTGAAGATAACCTGAAGAATCAGATCAATGAAGTGACAGGTGTCGCCAAAGAAGAATGGGACAACATGAAGAACATCGGGGTACCGGGACCCAAATTCCTGCCACAGGATCTTGTTTTCTTTGGCGTGCGTGATACGGAACCACCAGAAGACGAAATCAGAATGAGCCTTGGCCTCCGTAAATACATGGTACATGAGGTACGGTTCCGTGGCCTGGACCATGTGATGGATGAAGTGATTGAAAAACTG
This sequence comes from Cytophagales bacterium, assembly GCA_033344775.1. Taxonomy (NCBI): domain Bacteria; kingdom Pseudomonadati; phylum Bacteroidota; class Cytophagia; order Cytophagales; species Cytophagales bacterium. Next base: position 489,599 of record JAWPMT010000001.1, read on the forward strand.
TCCGATTGTGATGTGATCTACATTTCTTTTGATGTGGACAGCCTGGATTGCGATCTCATCTCCAAAGGAACTGGCACGCCGGTTTCCAAAGGATTTGACCCGGATGAAGTCGTACAGATTATCAACCGACTGATCAAAACCGATAAAGTGGCCTGTTTGGAAGTGACAGAAGTGAATCCCCTACTGGATGAAAAGGGTAACAAAATGGCGGAAACGGCTTTTGAAGTGTTGGATCAGGTAACCGATACGATTGAAGGAAGAGGTTAATCTAGCGTTTCGAGTGTACAACTCGGATTGACGGTTAATCTGCCCTGTACCAAGAGTTTACTCCCGTCAATAGCTTGCCGAAGCTTTCTGATATTCATTTAGGAAGCTTCGTAAGGACGGGAGATTTGAGTCATTTAGACTTAATTTTCACCAAATGAGCCGAACTGTAACCCCTGAGATCGTCATAGAAGGTGCGAAGACCAACAACCTTCAAAACATCTCATTGCGCATTCCGCATCATCAACTTATTGCGGTAACTGGGATATCAGGTTCAGGTAAATCCAGTCTGGTTTTTGACCTGATCGCCCAGGAAGCCCAACGTCGTTACTTTGAAACGCTCCCCAACTTTGCACGACAGTTTTCAGGTAAACTGAACAGACCGGAAGTAGACGTCATTGAAGGACTCTCTCCTGTCATCGCCATTGGCCAGCAAACCTCCGGTATGCACGCCCGCTCTACCGTGGGCACCCTCTCCGACTTGTATGATTTTTTGCGCTTGTTATTTGCCCGTACGGGTACAACAACGAGCGATATCCAACTTTCCCGTTCACTCTTTTCCTTCAATTCCATCGCAGGAAAATGCCATCAATGTCAGGGAATCGGCCAGGAAGAAGAAATTGATCTGAACCGATTGATTGCCGATCCGCCCAAAACCATTCGGGAAGGCGCCCTCGCCACTACGCTGCCTACAGGCTATATCATGTACTCCCAGGTGACCATTGATGTGCTCAACCAGGTATGCAAAGCAGAAGGTTTTCACGTTGATATTCCCTGGAATCAACTTACCAGCGAGCAACAAGCCATCATTTTGTATGGTAGTCAAAAGATCAAGGTACCTTTTGGTAAACACAGTCTGGAATCTCGGCTCAAATGGACCGGCATCAAAGCCAAACCTCGTGAAGAAGGCTTTTACAAAGGCATGATCCCCATCATGTCTGATATCCTTCGGCGAGATCGCAATGCCAATATCCTGAAATATGTCCATGCAATAACTTGTACTGCTTGTCAGGGTGCCCGGCTGAACCAGGATGCCTTGAGCGTGCTGGTGCATGGTCAATCCATTGCGAACATCAGTTCCTTCGAAGTTCAGGCTTTGGCCGATTGGATAAAGTCCAACAGGTGGTCATCCGTCGCTTCACCCATTACCCAACAGCTGCTACGGCGACTGGAGGTCCTTGCTAATCTGGGATTGGGACATTTGACACTAAACCGACCCGCCAACACCTTGCGCCCCGGAGAAATCCAGCGCATACGCATCGCCAATCAGATCCTCGCGCCACTGAGTAATGTCCTATACATTTTCGACGAACCTTCCGTAGGGCTGCATCATACCGAACAAGCGGTAATGATGCAATACTTCCGTGGATTGGTGAATCGTGGAAATACCGTCATGCTGGTGGAGCATCAACTCCCAACCATTCGCAGCGTTGACCACCTCATTGATATCGGGCCAGGCGCCGGAAGCAACGGGGGCACTGTATTATTCAACGGGACTTTACAGGAATTTCTTCAAAAAAAGCCCTTAACCCAGCATAACCCCACTCACCGTGCGTTGACGGAACCAGTATCACCAAGAAAATCCAAAGGCGGAAAACAACACGGTGTGCTGCGCCTGGCGGGATGTCACGGCCGCAACTTAAAGCACATTGATGTCTCCTTTCAGTTAGGGAAACTCAATATCATTAGCGGTAAATCCGGCACAGGAAAGTTCACTTTGGTAAAAGACACATTAGTTCGACTCATTCAACAAAAACTTGGCCTTCAGGAAACAGATGAGCCTGTCTCAGTGGAATCTGGAGAAAACCTGGACGCCATCCAACAACTGGTCTATGTGAGTCATACCCCCATCGGTAAGACACCACGCAGCAACCCGGCGACTTACCTGGGACTGGCAGACCATATCCGCGACTTGTTTGCGAGTCTACCGGAAGCAAAAGCCTCAGGATTCACCAAATCCCGGTTCTCTTTCAACAACAAAGGTGGACGATGTGAAACATGCCAGGGAGCAGGAAAAGTTCAAATCGGGATGCATTTCCTGGGGAAAGTTGATCTCACTTGTGGTACTTGTAACGGCAATCGGTTTAACGAATCCACGTTGAATATTCGGTACAAAGAAAAGTCCATCGCAGACTGTTATCGACTGTCTGTTGATCAGGCAATAGATTTTTTTGAAGGACAACCTAAGATTCTAAAAGGCCTACACATCCTTCAGGAAATTGGATTGGGCTATTTATCGCTCGGTCAGTCCTCCACTACCCTCTCAGGAGGTGAAGCACAACGCATCAAAATCGCCAACCAACTACAGAAAAAAGATACCGGGGATACACTATACGTACTCATCGAACCTGCCTTAGGGCTGCATCATCAGGACATTAGTTCGCTGATGCAGTTGTTTGATCGATTGAAAAGAAACGGAAACACCATTGTTTGCATTGAGCAGCAAGAAACCATCATCCAGTCGGCAGATTGGCACATTGAATTAGGTCCCGAGAGCGGCATGGCCGGTGGGCATATCCATCATATGGGACTACCACAACCCATGCAGGAGCATCAACCAGCACCCGCCTTAACCATCACTCCTGCTGCTAAGCATAAGATGATATCGTTGCAAGGCGTAAATACACATGGTCTGAAAAACCTGCAGGTTGACTTTCCAAAAAACCAATTGAGTGTGGTCACGGGCGTATCTGGGAGTGGCAAGTCTTCGTTGGTCTATGACACGTTGTATGCCGAAGCTAACGCCAGATTCACGGCCTCACTCTCCACTTATCATCGAAGTTTGCTACAACAAAACAATCCATCAATCATTCGGTCCTACGAAGGGTTAGGGCCAGCCATAGGCATTCGTCGCAAAAAAGGTACTCCGAACAAGCGGTCTACCGCAGGTACCTTATCTGGCGTATATGATGCTTTTCGCCTGCTCTACTCCAGGATCGCGCAACAAGCGGGTAAGTCCTTCACCGCACAACATTTTTCCTACAACCATCACCTTGGCGCATGCCCACACTGTGAGGGGATCGGTACACTAAGAAAATGCGACCCTGAAACGTTGATCACCGCCCCGGAAAAATCACTCCTTGCCGGAGCCCTGTCGTCCAACAAAGGCTTAACCTATTATGTCGATCCACATGGCCAGTTCATGGCTACCTTAAATACAGTAGCTCAACACCACCACTGGGACTTCAATCAGCCCTGGAACGAATTATCCGAGGAGATTCAATACGCTGTACTTTACGGCACTGGTGATCAATCTTGGGAGGTGACCTGGCATTTTAAAACCAAAACGAAGACGGGCAGACAAAACCTTACGGCCAAATGGCTGGGGTTGTGTACCTACGTCGAAGACGAGTATCAGCGCCGGTTACACAACAAAAACATCGAACACCTGGCCGTCCTGATGCATGATGTAACCTGCACAACTTGCCAGGGAAGCCGGTTAAAACCTGCCTTACTAGCCATTCAATTCTTGCAAAAAAACATCCATGAATTGACCCAGCTGACCATCAGCGACTGCTTAACTGCGTTGGATCAGCAACCTGATGACCCGGTCATTCAGCAAATAGCGGCAGTGGTTTTACCCGGTGTAAAGGCTACCCTAAAAACGATGCACGAGTTGGGTTTAGGGCATCTGCAGTTGAATCGAGCTATTCATACGCTTTCCGGTGGCGAATGGCAACGCGTGACACTATCCGGGCAGTTGTCGACGCACTTGTATGGGGTAACCTATGTGCTTGATGAACCCAGTATCGGTCTGGACGCGCAACAAGTCACAGTCCTGGTCAATGTCTTGCAGGAACTGATCCGCAATGGGAATACGGTAGTGGTCGTAGAACATGATCCTGACTTTATTCGATCCGCCGATTACGTGGTAGAAATGGGGCCTGGTGCGGGCAGTACGGGTGGAGAAATTGTTTTTCAAGGGCCCACCAAAAACATCCAACAGCATTTAGATTCGGCTACCTATAAGCTAGTCCACGCTTCAGCCATTGAACAGATTAAGCCAAATCAGCATGACACACAGACTTTTGGAATCAAAGGAGCGGCCAGCAATAACTTGAAGCACATCGATGTGACCTTCCAATCGGGACAAGTCACCACCATCACCGGCGTATCCGGCAGCGGTAAATCAAGCTTGATCAGGGAAGTCCTCTATCAATCATGGCTGAGGCAAGGCCCGATCAATTGCAAATCAGTTCATGGCCTTGGAGCATTTGAAGCTGTGGAATGGATCGATCAGGATCCTTTGACCCAAAGTAGGCTGAGTTCGCCTACTTTGTACCTGGGCTTACTGGATGCGCTTCAGGGCTTATTCTCGAAAACAGAGCAAGCCAAGCAGGGGAGCTTCAAAAAAGCCGATTTCTCATATCAAAGTAAGCGTGGGAAATGTCCAACCTGTTCGGGTCATGGAGCCGTGAAAACCAGCATGGACTTCATGAGCGATCTGTGGCTCACCTGCGATACTTGCCAGGGGCTGCGGTACCATCAGGATATCCTTGCCGTGACTTATCAGGAAAAAAATATCGGAGAAATCCTACAACTAACGATTCAGGAAGCGATTTCTATTTTCCAAGAAACCCTATCCGATCCCTTACAATTACTCATCGATTTAGGACTGGGACATTTGCAACTGGGTCAACCTTTTAACACCTTATCAGGCGGTGAAACACAGCGATTGAAACTAGCTAAGTCGCTGCTGAATAACCGAAAAGGATCTACCCTCTATATCTTTGACGAACCCAGCACCGGATTGCATTACCTCGACTTACGGAAATTGATCCAGGTCTTTCAATCCTTGATTGATCGGGGCGATACGTTGATTTTCATCGAACACAACCAAACCCTGATCCAGGCGGCTAATCAGGTGATCACCTTAGGACCGGGAAGTGGCGATAATGGTGGATGGTTGGTGTGATTGGGTGAATTCTATGTCCTCTAACAGTGGAACAGAAATGTACGATGTTCATGCAATATCAATTGGTACTACTCCAGCAAATAGAATAGTACTATTCCAGGATTAGAGAATGTATTGCTCAAGGTTTGATGAATGTACTATTCTAACAATGAAGAATGTACTACTCTAACGAATAGACTAGTAAAAAGACAAAAAGAAACCCGAAGCTTCCACTCCGGGTTTACCCATTTAAAATTCCAAAATGACTAATTGAGTTTCTTATGCCGCGTCGGCTGGCGCAAGCACTTCGATGGGCGATTTCAGTGTACTTACGCGAGGGTCATTGCTCTTATTATACCGGTTCCTGACCTGCAATTGGTAGAACCCTGCAGCCATTCCCTCCGGCACCCCAAAGATGATCTCAGAAGGGTTGTTTTTCACAATCGTTGTAATGTTGATCTCGGTTCCATCTTCTGCAATAAAGTACAATCCCTCATCTGCCGCTGCTTCATCAAATTTGAGTCGTCTTCCTGTTAACTGACCAATACTTCCGGCAGTGAGCACTTCATTGATGGTATCACTCCCGTGATCGATATATTTTGATAAAACCGGGTTAGAACGATCTGCCACGTCATTTACTTTCTCCACGGAGGTATCCCGAAAGGCTTTGGTGAACTGCGTGGTAGGGATCGTATCCACTTTGATTTGATGGCGATTGGGATCGAATGTATCTTCTTCGTTTTCGAAGGACCCTTTGATGTCGGGTCGGCGCTGTTCAAGGGAAGTGTTGACGTAATAGCCACGTTTGGCTAATTCTAAAATGCTGTTGTTCCAAAGCGTAACTACGGCACGGATATCAGATTCACTTTGTCCCGTACCTTTTTCCAGCATGTACTGGATAAGTTCTTCTTCACCATAGGTGCCTGTTGGGTTGATTTTTGCGTAGTATTTACCTTCTACCAATGGATTCTCAACAAGATAATATCTCATAGATGTTTGTTTATTTAGTTAAAAAAATAGAACGGAAATAAACTGAAGACGCGCCCTTAGTTATCTCTGATGTTTTGCTCTTAAATAGACGGAGCCTGCCTAGAAATAGTTACAGAAATGGAAAGGTTTTTTGTATTATTTTAAGAAGTTTTAACTTCAGTCATTCCTACACCCGTTTCACCCGGTCTGAGCCCGACCGCCGGATGATGGTTCACTTTTCATTTCTTCATTCTTTTTTTATCCGTCATTCCGGTTTTTGGAGTACAATGGAGAAATACCGCCAGGCGGCCCTGCGGAATCTAATACATTGGAGCAAGTACTAAAACATCTTGAGATTCCGGCACTTCCTTACAGTCCGGCCGGAATGACGCTTCATTTTTTGGTTCTGGTTATACTTTTTTGTCCGTCATCCCAGCGATTATTTGAAAATCGAAAAGTTTTGCATTCATAATACTAATCTGCCGGGATCTCATCAAAAGGAGCATCTTGAGATTCCACAGGGCAACCTGGTGATACATCAATCAACGAAGAACCAAAAACCATAAGTCTGCTATGAGCTCCGGCAGTAGGAATAATACATTCTCCCCCCTACCACAGTTGAAGTATTTAACCTGAGGGTACGGGGTAAGTGCATAACTCAGTTGGAAAATGGCAGAAAGATTGCCTAGTTTAGAAACTTCTGTATACAACCAATGACTTCCTGATCCTTGATCCTAAAGACATTACTACAACCAAAAACACATATCTATTAAGCATATGACAGCTTTTGCCCTTTTCAGGACGGTGATTTGGTGCATTCAAAGATCAATAACGTCTTGTGCATACTCCAATAATCCAGTCGAACCCTAGTAATCGCATTGAAAGATTCAGCTCAATACCTTTCTAATTCATTTCATTGAAACCATACCATCATCATGTCCATACCTAACAACCATTCCTTCTCCTCCGCTTTCCCTTTCGAGATCAAAATCGAAAACCAATTCATGGATGAAGGACATTCTACCCTTTACATCGTCAACAAGATAGATGAGGCAGCGACAGAACAACAACTCAAGTTATTGATCAATGTCGTGGCCCCAGGACAATATACCTTTAAAGCTATGGACTCGACAAAGTCACCTGGTCCAAATTATTACCATATGGCCTTGGCTTTTCGACCTGGGGTGTTATTGGATGCAGTAGCTCAATCCTTCCATCAGGTCCTTACCGTGGGCATAGACGAGGCCTTAGGAAAAGACAATACCTGCATTGTTCACGGACCGGTCTTGCGTTCCGACAAGGCAAAAGTTTGGTACGTTACCTTTAAGGAAGATGTAACTACGAACTGTGCTACTCAACCAAGTGTAGATTGGATCGCACAAAAAGAGGCAACAGACGGCCTTCAATTAACGCGGTTTACTATCAGTCCTGATGGTCATTGGTATGGTATTGACATCAATCATAAACTCTACGCAAAAACCCCTGGTGAGGCTACCTGGAAGTCATATTCCTGGTCAAGGCGAATAGAAAGCATGACCATGCTACCGAATAAACATGCGATTTATGTTGGTTTAGACAACACGCTTGTTTTGAGTGGTCTTGTAGTCGGTGAACAGAACATATGGCACCCATATCAACCATTGACCTATGTCAGGTCAATCGTCAGTACTTCGAAAAACAATCTTATTGGGATCAACCAGCAAGGGCATTTAGTTCATATTGAATTACCCTACGGGGTGCTCAAGGCCATCCCAAAGGTTTTAGATACCTCGCTTACCCTGATCAGTGTCGGCTTGTTTCCTGACGGAAGAATCCTGGGAGTTGATTCCCAGCATGATTTGCACGAATGGAATGAATCAATCAATCGTTGGTCACCTATTTTGAGTTCAACTAAACTCCTTGATGTAACCGTAGATGCCGACGGTAATGTCTTCGCAGTAGGTACCGACCATCAGATTTATAGGCAATCCTTGACTTACTCCCCTAAAAACGTACTCAATATCCCTCTTAAGGGTATTTCCGCAGCTGCAGGAACTGGCGCAAGATCCAGTCAAATCGAGTGTCAATTCGGGAAAGTACATATGAATGGAAATCCGCATGATTTCAAGTTCAAAGCCAATACACAAGTCAGCATTGTTAATCATCAGGGAAGTGGCTATGCGCCTCTGCATTTTGGGATATTAGGCAGCGATGTGATGGTCAAAGACAAACAGAACACGTTAAAGCCGTATTTCTTAACGCAAGAACGTGTTCCTATCACGCTAGGAAAAGAAACCACCATCACTTTCACCTTTCCTTATACAGACGGAAACAAATTTCCCGGTATCGGTAAAAGCGATCAAGTTGAGGGTATATCCGGAGTTGATGCTGACGAACATTTTACTGCAGAACCTAAAAAACAGGACACAACTCACCATACATGGAACTTCTCGTTCAAGGGGAACGATGATCTGATTGGCGCTCAGCTCTTTGAAGGGATTTTTGAATTTCGCAACATTCAAGTGTCCGATTATCGAGGACCTGTCATTGTCGAAGTTGTTGTCAAAAACCTCCCCGGTTATTGGGACAGTGTATTTCAAATTCCAGTGGTCATTGGGGACTCCTCATTAACTGATGCGCTCAACCTCGTCACCACTACCAAAGGAGGTAATTCTGAAAATATAGGATCCAAAATTAACTTCTTTAGTGGGGGAACACATGGAAAGGGTTTACCCAGTGTAGCGATTGAAGAGAATTGGGGGTTAGAATTATACGGGTCACTTCCGAATACAAAGAATCCAGTAGTCAAGCATGGGCAGGGGATCAGGGTCAGAAGAGCAAATCTCATCATTCCTGAGGGAAAGTTGGCTATTGGTACGAAAGAAAGTATTTCTGCAGCCCAAGGAAACACGCATATCTTCCCGGAGGGTTCCAACGCCACACTTTATGTTGAAGGTGACAGTCAATTACATGGTGATGTTTCATTAACTGGTAATCTGATTATTTCTCGAGACACATGGAATGGTGGCACAAAATTTGGATTGAATAGTACAACTCATCAAGGTGCAACGGATATCTACAACCTCTATATTCACCCGGATAAAAAAGATGAAAAAATTGAAACCCTGGCATTTCAATTTCACCAACGCACAAATGATCAGCCTGAAGCTTTCAAAGAATTACTTTCCATTTATCGCAGTGGCAATACAGCCATAAATGGAAAGCTCCTCTTAAAAGGTCCTGTTCAAAAAGAAGGTTCTGATAAAATCCATCAAGACGAGGAAGTCCAGATTTCACTGGAAGCAAAAGGAGAAAAAAAGGATAAAAGAATCATCAAATCCTTAATTATTCAGGGAAATACAAACTTAGTCGTTACTGGCGACACGAAATTGAATGGAACCACAGTCGATCATCTAAGGATTGAAGAAAAAAATACAGCGAACAAAAGAGCCCTTTCCATTGGAGGACACGGAACAGTCGAGGTAGATGCCCCAAAGGTACATGGAGGAAGGTTTAAGATAGATGAAGCCGGAACTGTCACCATTGGGAAAGGTAAGCTAAAAGCAATGAGTAGTGCCACTATACATGGCACTACTCAAGTTCATGGCACATTGTTCGTTGGTAATACAGATCAACATAATAAGTCACTCACTGTAGACAATAATGGCAATGTCCACACACTTAATTTTTTCTCGCACGGACCATCCACCTTTCATGGAGACGTGACCGTCAAAGATCTATTTAAAACCCAGAAAAACTGGAACATCTTTACGCCACACCCTGGATACCATGCCAGCCTTCCCACCGACGACAGGGGTATGGCCCTGGGTTGGAATCGGACAGGTGGTCATTCCGAAACCAACTTTTATAATCTGGGGCATATAGGCGAGAATTTAATTGCATTCCAATTTTTGCAAAAAACGGCGAGTCATCAACATGATCACGAAGCCCGAGAATTGATGACCATCAAGAATAATGGCTGGGTGGGAATTGGCACAAATGCGCCCGGAGTTCCACTTCACGTCAATGGCTCAGGTGCCAAGGCCAATTCAGGTGGTATGTACTTTGATTCAGGTACCACAGTAGTCGGATACCCATCTGATAAAATTGGTGTAACCATCCTCTCGCAAGGATCAATATTAGGAGCCAGGTTCATTGCAAATTCCTTTTGCGAGCATTCAGACGAACGAATTAAGGTCAATATTCATACCACAAATGTGCATTCGGATTTAGCGACGCTGCTAAAAATCAATGTGAAGGAATACAAGCATATCGATCACATCAAACAAGGTATTCGGGTAAAAAAAGGAGTCATCGCTCAGGAGCTTGAAAAATCCTTTCCTGAGGCGGTTACCCAAATGTCCGATTTCATCCCAGACATTTATCAGCTCTGTGATCAACTTACCTGGGACGAAGAGCAAAGGGTATTGACGTGCACACTGAAACAACCACATGAGCTCATAGTAGGCGACAAAATCAAACTGATCACCGAATCAGACCAGGAATTCTTTCAAGAAGTCACTGCGATTAATAACGAATGGAGCTTCAGCGTCAAGGACTGGGAAGAAAAAGTAGACAAGGTATTCGTCTACGGGAAAGAAGTGGACGACTTCCGCACGGTGGATTATAATCAAGTGTCCATGATGGGGATCAGTGCGATCCAGGCCTTACATCAACAAGTTGATACCCTGGAGCAAGAAAATAAAGACTTAAAAGCAGGGCAAGTGCATCTAGAGGAAACCTGTGAAAGCCTCAAAGAGGAAAACCAGGCACTAAGGAATCAACTTGAAAACGAAATACAAAACCTGCGTAAAGAGATAGCAGCAATGAAAGCGGGGGTGTGACTTGTTACGTCTTGTCATTCCCAGAATTAAGGGGCCAACATCTATTCCGTCATTCCCGGGATCACGGCAGGATCATGAATATCAGTACCATTATGTTGATCGTACGGGAATCTCAATAAAAGGAATACTTACTAAAAAATTTTGAGATTCCGGCACATCGATCTTGGATTGCAAAGAATCTAAATACCATTGCGATGGCCGGAATGACGATTTTGAATGAAATGACGGAAAAATATCATCTTTTACCCCACCCTACAGCAGTTGCAGTAGATCGCTGAACAGTTGCAGTATAAGTTACTCATTGATTTGAAAACCGACTAAATATTGTCTAGTTTAGAACAAGTAATAGCAATGAATTGACTTCCAGATTTCCGATCTCGAAGACATTACACACAACCAAAAATATAACCTTGCATATGACAGCTCCGGATCATTGGCTGACACAATATTCGTGTGTCCAGTTTAATTTCTTTCAGACGTTTTATGGCTCCTTTAAGGAATCAGACCAAGGTCATCAGACATGGCTTAGACACAAGCAATGGCTTCCACTTTTTTCCGATCAATCATCTCAAACTTCCTGAATCGATCCCCACATGTCCACACTTACAAATCATTCGTTTACATCCGCTTTTCCCTTCGAGATCAAAATCGAAAATCAATTCATGGATGAAGGGCATTCGACCCTTTATATCGTCAATAAAGTAGATTCGGCAGCAACTGCACAACACCTCAAATTGTTGATCAACACAGTGGCCTTTGGTCACCATACCTTGAAAGGATATGGTAAGGACATTAAACCTGGAGCCAATCACTACAACCTGGCATTGGCTTTTCGGCCTGGCACCTTATTAAAACCTGTAGCTGATACCTTTAAGGATACGCTCCAAAAGGCCATTAATGAGGCAATAACCAACAATACCTGTGAGGTGGCAGGCCCTGTGATTCAAAAAGACAAGTCACAGGTCTGGTATGTATGCTTCGAAAAGGATTTAGAGTCGCTTAAAGAACAGGACTTTAGCTTGTCGGTTTCACCGTTTCCAGTGAATGACTCGAGTATTTCATTTAGACAAATCTTCGGTGACATTGATGGCAACTACCACGGCCTGGACACAAATGGCAAGATCCACTGGTACGATCCCCGAAAAAATGGGTCATGGACGAGACATGACTGGTATGATGGAGGTGGTGAGGCCAAGAGCATGGTCTGCATGCCCAATGGCAAATATTTATACATAGGGGGACACAATCTCCTCAATAGGCCCAGGGATAAAGCCAATCATGAAAAATGGGACCCTTATTCCGATGATATTAAGGCCATTAGTATCGCAAGATATGGAGCCGATCACCTGATTGGTGTAGCCCCAAGTAACCACTTGATCAAGATAACATTGAATGATGACCAACCCATCATTAATACTTTAAGTACAAAGTTACAACTCTTAAGTGCGTGTGCTTTACCGAGTGGGCAGATCCTTGGGGTAAGCAAAGACCATCAATTGCACCTTTGGAATGAAGCCAAAGACAGCTGGAGTCCAGTAAATTCCTCAAATCAACAGGAATTCCTTTCGGTTTCTGTGGACTACAATAACCAGTTGCTTGCAGTAAGCATCGATCATCAGTTGTACCAACTCGGATATGCTGTGGTTGCGCAAAACCTGCTTACCGTTGACTTGAAGGGCGTCTCCGCTGCGCCGGGAAATGGCACCCGCGTAAGTCAGGTGGCCTGTCATTTTGGGAACGTGACAAATGGCACTGCATCACCTACCTTCCAATTCAAAAGCACCACCCAGCTCAATATCGTCAATCACCAGGGAACTGGTTATGCGCCATTGCATTTTGGCGTATTGGGCAGTGATACACTGGTTGTTCCAACCGGGTCGTATAACGCTGAAAATCAGTTGACTCTCTATTTCCGTACGCACGAAAACATTCCCATCACGCTAGGTGAAAAAACCTCATTTATTTTCATCTTGCCATTCCAAGGTTCTAATAAGTCGGACAAACCTGCTTTGGGAACTCAGGATGAAGTGGCAGCCTATTCTGTATCCAGTCGAGGAAAATTATTCAAACCAGTGGAGAATAAGCCTGATGAAACCAATAATACAATCTCCTTTCCTTTTATGACTAAAGTTTCTTCCAAGGATCAAAGAATCCAGGAAGGAACTTTTGATTTCAAGAATGTTCAAGTATCTGGCTACTCAGGCTGCGTAATGATACAAGTATCGGTCAAAAACCTTCCCGGCTATTGGGACAGTGTGTTCCAGATTCCTGTGGTGCTTGGAAATTCGGCGCTAAACGGTGAACTTCTGTTAGGCCATGCACTCAACAAGGGTGGGAACTCAGGTACGACTGGTTCAAGAATTAGCTTCCTCAGTACCGGAAGCAACCAAAAAAAGCCCTATCTCACCATTGAGGCCCATGAGGGCTTGAACCTATACGGCGATCATAATCGAAACTTACCCGTTAGAGTTAAAGGAACTGACTTATTGGTACCAGAGGGTAAGGTAAGCATAGGAACCGAAAATGGAACGGCGAATTTCAATGTCCAAGGTGACAGTCAACTCGAAGGGTCATTACATATCAATAATAAAGAAGGGAACGCGCTGGAAGTAACGGGAGATGCTAACATCTCAGCCAGTTTGAACATCGTGGAAAGCACAACTTCAAAGAACCTCACCGTCACTGAAACCACTACTTCAAAAAACCTGACGATCAACGAAGCTGCCAAGTCAAAAACATTGACGGTTTCTGAAAACACTTCACTAGATGGAGAAACAGAGGTACAAGGAGAAAAACTAGTGATCAAATCGAAAGAAATAGAATTTGACAAGGGCACTAACTTAAATTTAAACGGTGGTGTACACTTTAACCATGGGTTTCAAACACATCACCTTGCAACCTTCTTTAACAAAGTTGATTTCGAAAATGAGGTGAATTTAAAAGGTGCAGCAAATTTAAGTGGTACAACTAGTCTGAAGGGCACCACTAATCTGAATGGTACAACCAATTTGGATGGTACGACTAACCTGAAAGGGTCGGTCAAGATGCCCGATGGAGCCGATATTGGCGGCAACCTAAATGTAAACGGTCAGCTAAATTGTTCTGGATTTCTTGTTGGTCAAGCCGGTCACCATGGCACAAGAATTGCCTGGAATTTTGCCGGCGGACATGGAGCTACAGATTTCTGGAATCAGTATCACAATGGCGATCCAAATACTGCTGCCTTTCAATTCCATCAACCAGGGGCACCCAAAGAATTATTGACCATTACCAGAAATGGACGGCTTGGAATCGGCACGATTTGGCCCAAAGCCCCAATACATATTGCCGGAAAGACCAGTGATTATCCTAACATCGATCCTGGCGACCAACATGGTTATTTTGGCTACGCGGGACAGGAAGCGAATAAAGGAGCAACCACTCGCAATGATATCGCATTGTGGGTGAACGGAACTATCCTGATTTCCCATTCCAATGGCGCATCGGATCAAAGGATCAAACGAAACGTATTACCAAGTAACGGCGCACTGGATGTTAATCAACTTCTGCGACTGAAAGTCCGAAATTATGAATATGTAGATACCCTACAAAATGGTCATCGTGTGACCAAAGGACTCATTGCGCAGGAAGTTGAAGAGGTATTCCCGGAAGCCGTTTCTCAGCACACTGAATTTGTACCGGATATTTTCTCTGAATGCGCAACGTTTTCTATCGATGAAGAAAAAAATGAGTTGACCTGCCGCATGGACGAGCCTCATCATTTGGAAAAAGGCGATAAGGTCAAATTAGTCGACAATAAACACGTGGAGTATCAAAAGAAAGTACTTGTAGCTTTAGATGCATACACCATTGTGATCCAAGACTGGACGGAGCAAGCAGAGAAAATTTTTGTATATGGAAAGGAAGTAGATGACTTCCAGGCCATCGATTACAATCAAATCTCCATGATGGGCATCAGCGCGATCCAGTCTTTGCATGAGGAAGTGGATACGTTGAAAAAAGAAAACAAGGAGCTTAAGCAGGACTATGAAAGCTTGAAGGAAGAGAACGTTGCATTGAAAGAACAGCTTATGAATGAAATGCAAAGCCTGCGTGCAGAAATAGAGGCCCTGAAAACCACTACGGTATGATTGTTACAATGGAAAAACCCTTAACGCTATCCCTATTTCTATGACCACTCTGCCCATACCCGTGCGCATTCAGGGGCTCTTTCTGGAACATGACCAGCAGGTTTCTGCGCCTTCAGCAGATTTCTCTCAGCTGCCCTGGTTCGATGAGAAGCAAGGAACAGATGTCAATTTCACCACGCCTTTTATCAGCAAATACTGTCTGCGTCAGCCGTTTCAGGGCCCTGATAGCCTATTAGGAAAGGGCGTGCATCTGCATTTTGTCATTCCTCATTTCCTGGGTAGACGCGTTCCGGAAGGATTACCTGGTGCGCAGGAGATGCCTGCGGTACCCAATCGTTGGATCATTACCCGAAAAAATAAAGATGGGAACATGGAAAAACAGTGGTTCATCGAGAGTGACTACATTCATCATGAGAGCCACTCTCCTACGTACTATAGTTGCACCATTCCTTTTCATCAGGGCCGCCCCTATCGACATCTGGGTCGGGTAAGGGAATTTTCAGGCGTTCTACCACCAGAAGGTCAGGCTTCACAATATTTCAGAGGGTTGAACAATCATAAACCCATGACCGCTTTGGGCGCCGGAGACATCCACTTTGCCTCTTTCTATCCCAATTGTAATACCGCCTTCGGGCTGTTCGATCCTGAAGGGGAATTAGATGCGAAAACCACCTATACCGTCCAGGGTTGGCATTCGGTTTCCGATGACGACTTGATCTTTCAGTCCATCAAAACCTGGAATCAAAAAGAAGGCTACAACAATGTCGAACTTCAAAAAGACCTGAAAGCTTCCTTCGGACTGTTATATGATCCTGATGATAGCATTGGGAGTCCATTAACGCACATACCCTCCTCTGTTTTCTACGGGGCATTCCAATTTGATGGGAAACCCGCTGATCCTGATCATGAAAGCATCAAAGTTGCGGTGGGTTCCACCGGTACGGAAGCTTTGTCTGCGTTTGTAGCTTCTGAACTCGCAGGTGATCCATTTGCCAGTGAATTCGCCGGCAATAAACGTAACATTGAAAACATCCTCGAATCGGCATTGATGTTCCCTAAACTCGACGGGGAACAAGTGGATGTGGGACCCAAATTTGATGAGGCCAGGCATACCGCAGGATTTCGTCCTTCACATGGTGGACACCTATGGAAAATCCAGGCGCAGGCACCCAATAAAGCCCCAGATGCCAAAGAAGCATTGGATATTCCTTCCCTTCCAGCCGGTCTGGGTGAAAAACTGGATGCACTGAATCAGGCACAGGCCAAATACCATCATGAGCACCAGAAGATCGTTGCACAACAACGGCAATTATATGCCGACTGGATCAAATATATGGAGGCACGCTACCCTCCTGAAGCCAATAGCAGCAACGACATAGCCGATCAAATCATGTATTTCCTGTCGCAACATGGCATCTCACCTTTATTGGATCAGATGGCGCACACGGGGATCCTTTCCTATGATCAGGATAAACACTGGGAACCTGTCCTTAGTAAGTATGACCTAAAGCATATTTTACTGAATGACGGCATAAATCTTAATCCCGAATCAGATAAATCGCCAGAGGAACAATTAAATGACCGGTTCAGCGCCACTTCGAATCAGCTAGTACAAACAATATGGCAGCAATGGGAGACTAAATTATCTGGTGGGACCGTTCCTAAATTTGCCAGTAAGGTAGTAGAGGCATGGAATGACCTGACCCAGGCCATTGATAATGAAAATAACCAACGACATGCGCAATCTCCACAATTGTTCCTGAACAGGATCGATGGCCCGCGCTTCTGGGAACCCAAAGCCCCGGTGGTACTACTCTCTGGTTTGGAAGAAGGTGTTTCCAAAGTCAACTATTCCGTAGACCTACTTGAAGGTGATCGTAGCAACGAATCATTTATTGAAGAACTCTACAATAAGAACCTTCAGAAGTATAGCGAACAAATCTGGAGTCCATTCCTGATGGATTGGGAATTTGACCTGCATCAGACTACTGATTTACAAAAAGGGAGCTTCAGCGAAGATGCGATTCTGTCGAACTTTAAGCTGGATGGCACCAGCGCGGACTTCCTTCCCAACCAAACGACCAGCTTCCAACAAGTCCCTGGCGTCTTTTCCGGAACGGTCTTGATGAGTGCGCATACCCGAAGTACGTACTTATACGCCATCGAAGCTTTTTTTAGCAACTTCCTTAAAAAACATAACGTAGAGCTGTCCGAATCTTCATTAAAAAACTTCCTGATGGAAGTCAACTGGGAAACTGCCTGTACGAATATTTCAGCAACGGATATACTTCAATCGC
This sequence comes from Cytophagales bacterium, assembly GCA_033344775.1. NCBI lineage: Bacteria > Pseudomonadati > Bacteroidota > Cytophagia > Cytophagales > Cytophagales bacterium. The sequence continues at coordinate 506,976 of JAWPMT010000001.1, forward strand.
CACACTCGCCCAATCCTTATCAGAAGTTACAGGAGGCTTATCGTAAAATCGAACCTCAACATTTCCTTTCACAGACGTTGGACGGTTTTTATGAATCTTGTGTTCAGTTGAGGAAGGTCACGCAATTCCCTATTGCCGAACCTATCGGCTTTGAATATGAACGTCAGTTTACCGAACTTGTCAAAGCAACGGTACAACTCGAACGGCACATGTCACCAGAAATCGCCTTTGATTTCAATCCGCTACCTAGTGGAAAATTTTACCTGAACCGATTGCAAGTGCTGGATAATTTTGGAATCAGTACCCCCATTCGCACCAACTATGACGTGCCTTTTGCAGAACCGCTTTGTACCGCTGCAAATGAAGCATTCCTCAAGCCACGCATCGCACAACCCGCTCGTTTGAGCTTACGATGGTTGTCTGCATCCGATTCGGTCACACCAACTAACGATGACCCAATCACCTCACCAGTTTGTGGATGGTTAGTCAACAACTACCTGGACAATTCACTGATGGTGTATGATGCTACGGGTAATGGTTTAGGATCATTGAATCAGGACATGGAATGGCAAGTGGTCCCGTGGAAGACAGCACCCTCATCAGAAACGGAAATTGCCAATATACACCTCCGTCAGGTAATCCAAAAGATCAAAGGCTTACCCAACTTCCTTTCAGATACGGAGAATGCTTTGCATCACATTTCACCCCACGAAGCCTTACAACATCCGTTGAGAAGCGACCTGATTGGCAAACCCATGGCGGTGGTCCGTGCAGCAGTTGGTCTGGAACTGCAGGGAATTCCCCACCTGGATCAAAGCTGGGCCTCTCTCTTACATGACCTCCAAAACTGTCATTTAAAGCCGGCCTGGGGACCGGAAGAGCGCAACAACCAAAACTGGACTACTGTAGCATTCCCTTGTCGCATCGGAGAACACATGCAGCTCAACGATGGCCTGATCGGATATTGGGTCGAAAATGAGCAAACTCCTTATGGAGATTTCATTGCTCCTCAAACCGAAAATCAATCGGGTTTAGATCAGGGGGTCAATGAATATACGCCTGGCATATTCCAGGGTCTTTCTTTAAAACTAAATGCTGAAAAGACCTATCTCTCCATGATCATGGACCCACATGGACTGATACACGCCACCACAGGTATACTGCCGACGAAAGCCCTGTCCATACCTCCGGAGCACTATCTTCCACAGCTTAAGAAACTGAAGGTCTGGTTCCGCAGTAGCCCGATCTTACAACCGCAGGCATTGAAACAAAAAGTACAACTGGACCTACCCAAAATTCCTGAATTGGAATGGCGTTGGTGGGACCCCAAAGACGGAACGTCTACCATCGAAAAATACAACCAGAACCCGGACGTAAAACTGGCTCTGAAAGAAGGTTGGTTGTTGCTCGAGGAACCTGTTGAAGACCAAAAATCCAACGAACCATCATGAATGGACTAAAAGCACTATATCGATTGCTGGAACTGGTTCCCGAACAGGCTGATGATATACTTATCCGGGCCCATGAATTAGAAGTGAAAATTCAAGCGTTTCGGGGCGAAGTAGCGACCCATGAAGAAACGGCGACCTCCTGGATCAGTAATGAGTTTGATCACGTACCTGATCAGATTGACGCGTTGATCACCTTTTTTCAAAATGGATTACAAACGAGTTCTTTCTTTGAAAAAATCAAGCATCAGGACCTCTCTCCCTTATTTACTTTGACCCAGACTACAGACGAATCAAACCAGGATTTGATCGCCTTGAAAATAAAGGAACTGAAAACTTTCCTTGAGCCGCTTGCCATCAAAGATGCAGACGAGGTTTTCAGCGCTATCAAGGAAATTCTTCATGAAATCAGGCACCCCTCAAACGACACGCCCACGGAGGCCTCCCTGAAACAGACTTACGATCATTTGAACAAGGACCTATTACAAAAAAAGGTCAATGTAGTTGTCGAAAAGCTAACTGGTATTCCTCTAACGAGTGAGGCAAATACCATTGGGGGAGCCCCTGAAAAAGTAATGGAAGCCATCGATGAGGCCATTCCTGAAGTGGAAGGTCAATTCAATTCCTTTGAACAAGAACAAGTGACCATTTCTAGTTCAGTGATCCTCGCCAAAACCCTGGAACCCATCTTTCTGAAAGTCATCTCTGCACTACCCTTGCAGGAGTTGGGCATTGATCCTCATGATCCTACATTCAAGACCCTCTGGTCAAGGTTTTTGACTGAAGTACATCAGATCGACAGTTCCTCTATCCCCAACACAATCAAAAGCGCACTTCAAACCCTGGCCAAGGTCTGCGAAGCTAACCTTTCTGCTGATCATGCACTCCATGACCTTTCGATAATGATTCAAAAGCTGCATCTGATCGTCAGCTATTTCATTGATAATGGCTTATTCGTTCCTTTAAAAGTAAAATGGTTATCTCAAGACGAATCCATTCCAGACCATCACGGACTCAATCAGGAAAGGCAAGCCATCAAGGCCGCCCAGGCCCAACAAAATGTACAGCAACCCCAAACACTTACCCATACAGGAGTTGACGCTACCACGCCTACCCCGGCTACAAGTGGTCAAACCACATCAGCCAAAACACCTGCAACAGTTGCCTTTGGTGGCTTACTCGGTAGCGACCATCAGAAACAAGCAGCAACCTTGTTGAATGGGGATGTTTTTGCCCAACCGATGGCCAAGATCAATGAGTGGATTAAACAATTGATTGATTCCGTCAAAGACCTGCCTCATGAAATGAAGGCCGCCTGGAATCAGAAAGAAATCAACAACCTGGACGACCTGATCCACTGGGTAATGAAGAAAATAAAAACACTCATCAACGAACTGATCGAAGGGCTCCAAAACCTGATACTTCAAGTGATAACTGCCTTGCGTGACGCCACAAACATGTTGCTTGGCCTGACCCTTAACATCAAGGTTCCCGGAAACTTCATGCAGCAATGGGCACCAGGACTGAGTGCACTGAATTCCGTCAATTTGTTTTGCCTAGTTCTGGCGGTCCCATGGGATGTATTGATGAAATTTAAGGATTTACAGGTCACAGACCTGGAATCCTGGATAAAGAATTAAACACAAAAATTAATCGTAAAAATAAATCGAAGAACATGTACTTGAATTCAATGAAACTCCAATTCAGATTGGGTTATAGTAGTTCTGGGATTGTCCTTCAGCATCGAAAAATATAAAATAATGGCAGGACCAAATACGGGAGGATCACAGCCTCCACAAACTCAACCCTCAGCTGGAGCTACCGGCACCCCGCAAAATCCAAATGAAAAATTGGGAATTGAATGGAAAGCAAGCGCCGCAGCTCAATTGGCTTCTATCATGGAACAAGCCTTTGACAATCAAGAGGCCCTAAAAGAAGAAAGTGCAGCGAGACAATCAAAAATACTTACGGTTTTAAAACCAGTTTCGTCAATTTTAGATATTACCTCTAATGCACTATCGGACGCCCAATCCATTGTTAGCAATAAACAATCCGTATGGAGTGGGGAGTCAGGCTACTTTAGTAGTGCATTTGATTTTGCAGAAACCATAATTAACAATTCGGAAAAGATAGTTTCGAATAATTCCGTTAGCATACCGAATGCAAAAACCGCCGCAAATAACGCCTGGAATATTGTCAACCTGATTTACAATAAAATAAAATCCATTAGATCCGAAGTTGCGATTCCCTCCAATGAAAGTGATTTTAATGAGATAGGTAAAAAATGGGAAAACGTCCCTCAAGCGCAAAAATCTGTCAGTGTTACCAAGCAATTCTGTAGTAGTCTCAAACTCAATTATCAAATGCAATACTTTGAATCATATGATCCAATTGACTACCAGAAACAGGCTTACAACCTGTCTATCGCTCAGACATTCTTTGGCCTAACAAAAGATGTCGTGGATTTTGCTACTGGAATTCTTTCTGCAGACGAAGGACAGAGTCCTCAAGCCATACTCACGGAGTTCTTAATGAACAGTGTCAAAACCGGAGAACCTAGTTATGAAGATTTGAAGAAAGCTGTTTGTGTACCTAACCCTGCTCAACCTTAATATCCACTAAAAAATATAGTTCATGTCACAATGAACTAACCAACAAAGCCAAATGAACACCTTCATTACAAAACTGGAAAACCAGACCGGACTGGATTTATCTGCTCTGCACCTAGGAGTTGGCAAGCAAGGAATGGCTTTTGCTGCAGATTTAGATGGGGAAGTCCCTTCGATAGCGGGCCTTTTATCTGCCTTGGGCCTAGAAGTTCCAAATGAAGGTAATGGGATAAAGCACTGTAGGGTACAGATTGCGCTTGGGTACGAAGCTCGCAGAGGAAGCACCGATTATCAGACGGTGGCAAAAGTCACGCTGATCGGTCCATTGCAATTGCGTGATTTGTTTGAAGGAATTGATATCCCTCCTGAAATCATCCCTGAAGTCGATAAAATCCAGTTGCGATTTGAAGCAGACAAGATCGGTAAGGGAACAACAGCAACTACATCGATTGAAATACAATTTGAACTTAGTTATACACTTTCTACAGGACAAGGACCTAACATTCTGTCAGGTGTTTATCAGCATTTCACTCAAGGAAGTAATGAAGTGAACGGTATCGCCGGAGGCATTCATTCGGCTGGCAATCCATTCGCTGGCCTGAATTTGGACATTGGCCACCTACTGGATGTTCATCTGACCCAACCCTTCTTTATCCACCTGAAAGACAATACTGATGACATCACACTCATCGGAACGTCGATTGATCTGTCGGCGGGACTACCGATTCCCCAGGATTCTCCTTTGCATGACTATTTGGCTAAAGGGACCGTGAACATCAAACATGGTCTGGCGATGTTCAGCAGTGCCGTACTTTCAAAATCGGCAGAAACCTGGGCAAACGAGTTGTTAAGGAATGTCGGGATTGCTCCACTCCCTTTGACTTCCTCGATAGGCACCTACACCAGTATTTCTAAAGGCCTCAATATTACTGGATATTCAGACTTTACGCATTCCTTGAGTATTGAAGATTGGATAGGCTCCTGGCTAAAGAATCACATTGCATCTGGTGTTATGGACGGGATTGATAAACTGTTTCCGTCTTTGTCTATTACAGAGTTATTCTTCGGGTATCATGAAGGCAGCAGCATTTCCATGGGTGCAAAAGCCATACTTACTTTGAAAAATGGCCAGTACACCAAGCTGCCATTAGAGTTTAGGGCCATTGAGGGTAAAACTGGCTGGACCATTGAAAGTAAGACAATGTTCGCCTCTCCTCTCCCGCTCAACGAACTTTTGAATGACTTACTGGGAAGCTTAGACCTGGGTTGCCCGTTCCACAGCATGGGGCTGGATGTAGTGAGCATGGATGTTACTTATGGCATCACGGATAAAACCATCGGATTTGGACTGGGCCTGGACAAAGCAGGCGCACCTGCTAAGTTGAACCAGGACAAAACAGATAGCTTTTTTGTTCAGGTTTATAAGTCAAGTACGTTACTTGAGCTACAGCTTAGGGACGGTATGAACCTCGGACAATTGCTGGGTTTTGTGGATCCTTTATTTGGATTAGAGGACATCACGCTCGAATCAGTGAAGTTCAAGATACCGCTTGCTGATGTTAAGAGTACGGAAACGAACTACAGTTTTAGCACCACCTTTAAACAAGGTGATGATACTTTTAACATAGCAGGTGCACTGGACAAACACACGACTGGCTCTTCCTCTACGAGTCTCATGGGTTTACGTATATCATCCCCGAGTGGTGCGGCATTAAGCCTAAATGGCCTGCCCTTGACACTGAGCATCAAAGAGTTCTTCCTCGCAAGTCTGGTTTCCGATAACGCCCCTGCTTCGATCCTTTTCCATGCAGACCTTAATCTCGGTTTAGATTTAGACCTCAGTACTTTACCCGTATTGGGAAAGTTTTTGTCAGAAGCCCAATTCAAATTTAACCAACTGAATTTTTCCTATGCTTCGGGGCAGACACAACCTACCGAACTACAGGCGATCAATATACTATTGCATTCATTTAACGGTGTGCCTTTTTATACGCCACAGCCTGCACTTAGAAGCCAACAAGCACCGACAATCAATTATCCAAAAGGATTCAGTCTTCAAGGTGCCTTAATTCTTGGAGAGAATGCGGAAAGCATTCCACTTCACACGCAATTCTCCGGAGGTCCGGGACAAAGTGGAAGTGCGTCGAAAGCTCCAGCCAAACCAAGTCACCTCGGAAAGCAATATGGCCCCATCATTCTGGACAGTGTCTCCCTGGCTTCTCGAGATGGTGGCGTTGGCCTGAAATTCACAGGCGGATTGATGATCGGGCCGGTCACATTCGAGTTGATCAATTTTGAGATCACCAGTCCATTGGATCATTTCGATCCGGATATCAGCATCGATGGGCTGGGACTTGATGTCAAAAAAGGTGCATTGAACCTGGAAGGGCTCATGTTGAAGGATCATTTCCAAATCCCCGACAAAAACGGAAAACCCGAAGAAGTGGATGGCTTCAGCGGAGAATTGGTTATCGACTACAAACAATATAGCCTTGCCGCTTTAGGCTCCTATGCCCAATTAAAAGACGGCACACCTTCTCTTTTTCTTTACGCTTTCCTGGGCACACCACTAGGGGGTCCACCAATCTTCTTCGTTACCGGGGTGGCAGCAGGTTTTGGTTACAACCGAACCTTGGAATTACCATCACCGACGGGCATCAGCACCTTCCCTTTGATCGAGCCCGTAATGGGTACCCCACCGGCGGGAAGTTTGGCAACGGAGTTTGATGCCATGAACATGGACTTCAAACCCAAAGAAGGCGCGTTCTGGGGAGCCATTGGTGTCCGGGGTGAAAGCTTCAAAATGGTGCAGAGTTTCATCCTGCTGGATGTACAATTCAACGATCACATTGAGGTAGACATCATCGGGATCTCTAACATGACTTTCCCTACGCCTAAAGAAGAAGGATCGCAAGGGAACAACAACACCCATCCTTTAGCAAAAATCATCATTGGGATCATCGCAAGATACCTTCCGGAAAAAGGCATTCTGACCATTAAAGGGGCCTTTCAACCCGGCACGTACGTACTGAACCCAAATGCGCATATTACAGGGAGTTTTGGGATGTTAAGCGTGTTTGCCACCCAAACAGATGGATTCTATAAAGACGCTAGAGAAGGAGAATTCGTCTTAAGTATTGGAGGATATCCGGCACACTTCCCTGTCAAGTCTTATTATCCGCAACCACAGCGCATACGTCTCAACTGGCAGGTCAACCCCATTCTTTCCGTAAAAGCCAGTGGCTATTTTGCCATTGTTCCTGATGCCATGTTGGCCGGGGGCGTATTTGAAGCATTGTATCGCATTGGCGGATTTTTATCCATCAGCGCCTCTTTCACCCTGGCAGCGGACTTCAAGATCTTCTGGAAGCCCTACCATTACACGGCACAGATCTCGCTTTCCATTGATGTACAAGCCTCCTTCAATATACCTTTGGTGTTCTTCACATTGCACTTTCCATTCAATATGGAGTTTGGTGCAAACCTCGACATCTGGGGGCCTCCTTTTGCGGGAAAAGGCCAGGTGTTCGTACATGCGGTGGTTACATTTACGGTTGATGTAAGTTTTGGAAATGCCTCACCCGCCTTACCCGCCATTGATTGGGAGGAGTTTCAGACTAGTTTTCTTCCAGAGCCACACAAAATGCTGACGGCTTCAGTCACCGACGGCCTGATATCCACAACGGATGATATGCATATTGTGAATCCAAAGGAAATCAGTATCGAATGTCATACGGGCTTCCCACTTACCTCCATTGCATATGGAAATACTTCAAATCCGTGCAAAAGCGATTTTGGCATTGCTCCCATGGGCTTACTATCTGATCTAAAGTCAGAACTTACCATAAGCATCAAACAAAATGGCGAAGATGTAACGAAAGACTTCTCTTATACAGAACTTTCCAGGGACTTACCTGCCGCTCTTTGGGAATTAGGCACAGGAGCCAATACACCTGAAAAAACCTATGGAAAGGGACTGGTTACGGATCTGGTCTGTGGAGTTAAGATCATCGCTACGGGACAGCCTTCCTCGAATAATACCAGTTCTATTGGTGGTATTCCACCGGATTTATTAGAACTGCCAGCAGCACGATCATTTGATGATTTTGACTATGCCAACTTCAGTAGTGGAATCATTAAAAGCCTTTAACCATGTCAACTACCCACACTAATCCATCAGCATCACAGGAAGTCACCTTCCATGATGAGCACCGGCCTTTCCTGGACGAAGGAACTTACCAGGTGACTTTCAACCAAAACATTATAGGTAAACAAGTCATATCGGAGAAAATCAACGACAAGGACAAAACGGTACCAGACGAAGAAAAAGGATTCAAACTGGACTTGAAGCCACAGGAGATTGACTTCAATGTCGCCGGGCCGCGGTTCCAAATGCCTCCATCCATCGTACATGCGGTTCATCCACCATCAGGAGGTCAGGGTAATTACCTGTCACACCTGCCCAAACTTACTTTCAAGCGCAGCACCTTACCCTGGGAAAGAAGTCCCCAGGCATCAGGCCACCCAGCTACCAATAGTGCTTCCTGGCTTTTTCTTTTACTGGTCGATGAAACTGAAAAGGACAAGGTCGAAGAGTTGAATGGCGTGAAACTAGCAGGAAGCGGAGTAGAGGCTACTTTAAAAATGGCTGATAATTCCGTAGTAGGTACCATTGCTGATCTAAAAGGTGATATCGATTTACATCCTGATCCATTCAATGCGCTCGCCGTTGATCAAACGTGGGCTAAACAACTGATTCCTGTTACTTTAGAAGAATTGCAATACCTCAGTTACGCCAGTACCAAACAAGGAGAACATGAACATGGCGTGATTCTTGGCAACAGACTACCGATACCAGGGAACAACAGCACCGTTTACCTAATCTCCCTTGAAAACAATTTTGAATCTGATTCCTTTCAGGGCAAGGTACTTAATGGGAAATACTTCTTCCCCTATTTCTACAAATGGTCCTTCCATACGAATGTTGATTATTTAGTAACTGAAGCCATCAGCACAGATCTGGCCAGGCAATTTCCTCAGGAGGAAAGTCTTACTCCGATCATCGATCAATTGTTTACCAGTTGGGAAGCTTTTGACAAGAATCCTCTCGCCGGCAACCTATCTAAGGATGCCACTGCTTGGGTCAAGCAAAAGGCAAAGTTACCAGGTGTTACTTTCCACGGACTACTTCACAACTTAACGGCAGGTTTTAAGGCATTCAATCTGGTCACTGAAGGTTCCGGCTTAACCTCAATAGGCACGATCCAGATGCCTTTTGAGAGCCTTGATAAGGATCCATCGGAGAAAGCTTATTATCATGGTCCTCTAGTGGCGGCCAAAGTAAATCTGCCCACTCAACTTGGCTTGCCCATGAAAGATGCCGGTGATTGGAACATGCAACTGAAAGCTACAAAACTGTACTTGACGAATTCCACTACCCAACAGATGGATGTCAGTTATGGTGCGGCCATGGAGCTGGGACGGTTGACAGCCTTAAACAACGTGGCTTTTGCTGAAGCTTTTATTTCGTGGAAAAAACAAGCAGCCGTGGCAGTTTATCAAGGTAGTCCCGCCGAATCCCATTTGAGCTTTTATCCCAATGCGCAATATAGTGCTGACATTCCTGATCATATTCGTCAGCAGTTTGAAGACTGGAAACACCTCAAAAGCATCCCCTACCAATACTTGATTCCTGACCCGGACTTACTCCCTTTAGAAAGCCTGAGATACTTTTATTTAGACACGAATTGGATCAATGCGTTTCTTTATGGCGCCTTCAGCATCGGACACACCATCCGTCCAAATTCATTGAAGCCCTTGCTCAACGAACTGATGATGGAAAACAGCACGAAATATCAGGGATTCCTTCTTAATTCTTTTGCGGTGAATGGCTGGCCAGATTTTGAGGTAAATGCTTCGCAAAATTCAGCTCCCGTCAGAGGCTTATACATCCCGAGAAAAAACCTTGCTAAGAATATGGTGCTACAGGTCTATGATCAGAATTTTGATCAGCTTGAATTCCAATTACATCATTCTAAAAATCACAGCGGATTTCTTAGTGACGAGGTGCAAGTACAAGGCAAGATGTCCTATCAGTTTTTGAAAACGATTGAGGTAGAAACTACTACCAAAGACAGCAAGGGGCAGTCTCCGAAGAAAATGGTTCAACAGCACAAAGTCGCAAACATCAATCATCAGAACCGGATCGAAAGCTTACAAGGACTGGCCGGCCAAATCAATGCCAGCAACGTATCAGAATTTGCCAAGCAAATGCTGGAAGGTACACCAAAAGTCTTATTTAGCATTAAGTAAGAAGTCCGAAATAGCACACCTGATTACTCTCATTTTAAAAGCCATCCATACTTACCCCGGCATCACATAACAAGTTTCGTGATTGACACAGATCAATTCTGTGTGCCAATTGAATCTCAATAATCACTTAAACTGAACAAGCCTTTCTTCTTCAGTAAGGCTCAATACAACTACCTAGCTCACCGTAACTGATATTCCGTACGGTTCGCGTGTTCCCAACTCCTACGTTTGAACCAATATTTAACATCACTGAAAATCAATCCTTTTCAATCATGAGATCACACCACTTTTTACAGTCTGTCACTACCCTTGGCTTAGCTACCGTATTAATGTTATTTACTTCCTGCAGCGATGATGAACCTACGGCCGAAGAATCCTTCCGCTTTGACATCAATGACTACAACATCGATGGTGGCCTTATTTTCGACTATGGGGCGGTGGATTATATCAATTACGAAAATCCCACCCATTACAATTATGATTTTGCAGTCTTCGATGGTTCCTACGATATGAGTGGAGATGCTTTTGAAGGGTCTTTCCTGATGATCGCTGAATTACTATCTCCAGGAACCACCGCTTTTCAAGCAGGCACTTTCAATTACGTGTTTCCCGATGATGTTGAGGAGGTATTTGGTGAATTCTACTTCAATTCAGCAGCCTTTGTTGTCGATGGAAATAACAATAATTCCATCCTGGAAACACCATCGGATGAAACTGAAGACATCATGTACCTGGCTACTTCCGGAACCATTGTTGCTAGTGACAATGGAAATGATAATTATACCTTGGATTTTAATCTGAGTTTGTCTCAGGTAGATTTAAGAACCGAAGAGCTCATCTCCGGAACTGAAATTGATGTTAACCTCTCTGTTTCAGTAGATTTCGAGATCATTGAGGTCTTTGCGGGTGGCAGACAGGTAAACAACAAATTACGTCTTAATAAGAGATAAATAATTTACTGAGGAGAAGGTTTCAGATATCTACACGCTTTTATAGCCATTTGATACCTTCTCCTTTCCAATCCAAAAATTAACAAGATGCTGCTTCAAGCAGATTTCCTTTCTTCGCTATTCAATACTTCATTGAGGTTCCTTACGATTTCATCTAATTCATGTGCAGAGATCGAGATCAACTCAGCGATCAATGTCCGTTCTTCAACTGAAATGTTCGGTTCATCCCAAAGATTGATCAGCCCCATCAAACGAGAAAGGGGTGCACGTACTACGTGAGAGTTTGAAAAAGCATATTTCTTCAGTTTATCATGCTGTTGTTCGATTTTTCGCGTTCGTTCCATCACGCGTCGTTCCAAAGACTGGTTGATTGACCTGATCCTCGCATTGATCACCTTGATCTCATCGGCTTGTGCCTGAATCATTTCATTCTTCTCTACCAATTCCCTGTTGGTTTCATCCGCCATAAGCTTTTGACTTTCAATCACTCTTTTTCTGAAAGTGGCTACTCTGAAACGATTGTAAAGAATGGTCAAAAAAATGATCAACAGTAACATACCTCCATAAAGTAAATAGGCCTGTTGTTGCTTTCTCCTGTTTTTCTGAACTTCATTGTCAACCAGGACTTGTTGAAGTCTGATCGTATCTGCATTTTTTATACTATCCGCCAGCGCCCGTTGCTCAAATTCATGCTGGAGGATCCTCCTTTGACTTTTGAGATTAGCAATGCTATCCCTACTTTTCATGAAAAGCTTGATCATTGTAAAAGCGAGTTGATATTGATTCGTCTGCTCATAATTAGTGTACAGTGCTTCAGAGGCGGTCATGATCTCTTTTTTCGCACCAATGGACTTTGCGATCCTCAAAGACTCCTTGTTATGCTCGATCGCCTTCTCATAGTTATTGGAAGCTGCGTACGCAGAACCCAGCCCCGACAAAGCCCTTGATAATCCCAGCTTGAAATCAACTTTTGTTAATAGTTCCAGACTTCTATTGAAGAAGCCAATGGCTCGCTCGTTTTGTTCCAATTGCAGGCAAACTTTTCCAATGCCATTGAACGTGTCTATCAGTCCTTTTCTATCCCCTATTTTCTCTCGAATCAATCGACTCCTTTCCAGATACAGTAAGGCTTGATCGTAATGCTTCTGGTAGTTGGCGATAATTAATCCCAGGTTGAGCAAAGAACTTGCTTGCCCCCTTTCATCATTGATTTCTTCCCTTACTTTGAGACTTTTTTGATAGTATCTGATGGCCTGCTCCGGATACCCTTGTCGGTTGTAGACATTACCAATATTATTGAGTGAACTACCCATGCCCATCTTATCGCCAAGCGACTCTTTTAGCTTCAAACTTCGGTCATAGAAATTGATGGCCTCAATACAATTGCCCTGAATATTGTAGATGTTCCCGAGGTTATTCAGTACTGAGGCTAACCTTCTATCGTCGCCGGTCTCCCGCGCTGCAGAAGCGCTCTGTTGATATTGATTCAAAGCCATATCATATTGACCCGACTTTACATAAACATTACCAATATTATTTAAGGTGGAAGCATACATGGGCCCATAGTCTCCAATACGCTCCCTTGTAGCAATAGACTGCTGATAATACTCCAGGGCAGTTTTGAATTTACTTTTCAATCTCTGGGCATTCCCCATCAAATGAAGCGCATTCGCTTTCGCTTTATCCAAACCCTTACTTTCTGCAAATTCCAGGTATTGCTCTGCAAAGACAAAAGCAGTATTCGGGTCTCGTCGCATCCATCCGTCCTGGATATATTGAAAAAATGCCTTTGATCTCACCGCATCTTGCGCATTCGTATTGTTCCAAATCGTCATTAAAGAGTCTAAGTCCATCTGGGCTTGAGCGCCAATACTCACAACCAATAAAAAACAGACGAGCCAGCCTCTCTTACTTGCTTTAAATCTTAGCGATGTATTGCCTTTAACGTCATACCTTTTAGCTATTACCCTGAAAAGACTGATAAGAATTTTTCTCATACAAAAAGTGATGATCCTGGAAACTAAAAAGTAATTGTAGCCCCTAGATAAACGGCTCTTCCGGGCTGCGTCCTGATGATATTCCGGTCAGTCCCAATCAGGAATGATGGATTATAGACCTTGGAGTCCCATAAATTATGTACTTCTGCAAACAATTGAAGGTTAGTAGTTCCACGCGTAATTTGGCTCAAATTAAAGCTGGTCTTCAATGTCGCTAAATGATAATCAGATAATAATCCAACATTAGGAATAGCTCCTTTTTCGATGGGTGAGGAATAATAGGCGTGGTGGAAAGCCAGGTTTACCCATTGATCAAAATTGTAGGATAAACCTAACTTAAACATATGCCTAGGGAGGCCATTCAAGTCTTGCTCTCCTTCTTGATTTTCAGATAACTGGTAGGTGTATGACCCTATCACAAACAAGTTCTTATTTGGAGTTAATTTCCATTCGGCTTCAATGCCCTGACTCTCCAACTCTCCAGCGTTGCTGTAAGCAGGGGCTCTTTTGATGAGATCCGTTTGTTTGCTCAAGAAATAGTTAACTGCCAGCGTACTTTTCTTAAGGTGGTAGAATATTTGGGCCTCAAATGTTGATATCACTTCAGGAGTCAATCTATTATTACCAAAAACAGGCCTGGGGTCCACGATCACGGGGCCGATTAACCCGTTTTCAGCGGCATTTGGTGACCTAAATGCTTGTCCGTAAAGTATTTTCCCTCCAAACCCTGAACGGTTATTGGCGATCAGGGCTAACCTTGGTGCAAAATTTAAATTGACATTGGGCACTTTGTTTAATTGACCACCCAATACTATTGTCAACCAGTCCGTAGTTTTTAGGTCTGCTTGTACATAACCCCGAAACCATTCTCGGTTGTAAGATTCAACAGAAATGTATCTCCTATTATCGTTTACTGTTATTTCCTCACTACCGGACAATAAGTTCACAGTTCCACCAAAAGTCAACTCTAGCTGATAAAATGGACGATAAAAGTTAGTAAACTCAAAAAGGTAATCGTCCGCATAAACTTCGTTCACCTCTCCCATGGTTACAGGATTATTCATCTCAAATTCGTCCCGTGTTGAATTGGAAGTAATATTGAGGCTGAGTGCATATTTATCCACCAATAAGGTATCCTGCCAACCCAGGTCAAACCAAAGCCTTTTGGCTCGGTAGGGAAACGCATCATTCTCATGCCATCCTACGACATTGGTCATTTCATTCGCACCAACAAAACCTTTTAGTGTAAAGTGCTTATAGGCCAGGTTAAGATTAGCACCAATCGCTTGTTCAGCTAAATCGACTGCTGCCTCTTTACGATTGGGAGCAATGTTCATGGAAAATACACTGTCCCGAAAATTCCATCCTTCTGTAGATCTGAAATTGATTCCTCCACTGATCCGAAGGTCTCCAAAAGTCTTACCTCCATTGGCCTCCGCTTTGATCGTACCAAAAGACCCTCCTTTTACTTGTGTGGCCAAATAATCAACATCCTTTTTGGTAATGATATTAACCACTCCTACATAAGCATTCGTCCCATGAATAACAGACCCTGGTCCTCTAATGATTTCGATCTGCTTGATTGATCCGAGAGGAAAGGCTGAAAGTAGTGCAGTGTTTAGCCCAGCCTTGTTACTATCGCGAAACGGACGCCCGTCGATCATGAACAACAAATGGGTATTCACCTCATCCGGCAGGTCACCTCTCAGTCCTACCGTACTCTTGCGGAATGACATGGATGAGAGGTTATAGATACTGGTTGCTCTTTCCAATACATCCAATAAATCATTACCTCCAAAGAGGGCAATTTCCTCTGCGGTAATGGTCGCTACGATAGAAGGAGCAGCAAAAACGGTCTCTTCTTTTTTCGATGCAGAAGTCACCGATATGTTGAGCAGTTCCTCCAGAGATAACATCGTCAGATCCTCTTGATCGTATGGCTTCACATCTTGTGCATTGGCGGTTTTCGAAAAGCAGATCAATCCCATCCAAACGAGACAGGCAATGATCAAGGTATTCATTTTATTCATGGCTTGACTTTTTTTATTGTTAGGCGATCAATTGAGTAGCCTGTGGACGTGTCCCAATTGAATGTTGAAGTTTGAATTGCCCAATGTTTGATTTGAGTTGGGCAGATATTTTATTTAGGCGCTTAGATTTCTCTATGTAACTGTTCATACCCGCTTCCAATTCGGAGGAAGAGGTTGCCACTTCTTCAGTTCCAGCGGCTGTCTGTTCGGCAATGACTACTATGGATTCTGTGATCGATACTACTTCGCCGATCTTCAATGACTGGTCTTTGCTCAACTTCAGAATGTCTTCAGAATAACCAAGGGTATTGGAGGATGATGTTGAAATCTCTTCAAAGACATCAAATGCCTGTTTGGCATCTCTTACACCCTTGTCTACTCCACCGATCATTTCATTCATCAACCGCATAGTGGTCGATGTATCCTGGTTCACCTCAGTAATTAATTGTTCGATTTCCTTTGCAGATGCTCGTGAACCTTCCGCAAGTTTTCTGATCTCTTCCGCCACCACAGAAAACCCTCTTCCCGCCTCTCCTGCCTGTGCAGCTTCAATTGCAGCATTCAAGGCCAAGAGATTTGTTTGAGATGCGATTTCAGTGATCACCTGAAGCACCTTCTCAATTTCATTAGAACGCCTTGAAAGCGTATTGAGCGCTTCATTCGTCGCATCAGAAACACTTCTAATATTATTGATGCTTGCCGCTATGTTTTCAATCATCTTCGAGCCCTTCGTGCTGTTAATTACACCTGTTTTCGCAGCTGAATAAATAGATTCGGACCGTTGCGCCATTTCATCCGAACTGCTCAAAATACTTTCTACTAAGCGTGAGGACTCGTCTACTTTGATCACCTGATTTTGGGCCCCTGTACTCATCTGAGCAATGGCTGTGGCAATTTCTGAGGTGTTAGTACTCATTTCTTCTCCAGATATGAGCATCTCGGTAGAGTTGTCTTCTACAGTCTGAATGGATCGATCAATCTCCTGTAATAATTGATTCAGACTTCCTAGGGCATCATTCAGACTGGAAGACAACTTGAGCACCTCTCCTTTTGCTTCTATCTCGTAAGTTCCCGTAAGGTCACCATCTGCCATAGCCGTCAGAATACTTTCAAGGGTTTTAAAGGGTAATGTGATGGACTCGAATAAGTTATTGATGGATAAACTTAATTCAGCCCATGCGCCGGACTTGTTATCCAGGGCTATTCTGCTTCCCAATTTACCTTCTTCTGCTACGACGGATACGATATCATTGGTCTCGTGAATGGTTTTATTGAGGTTGCTTTGCATCGCAAGTAAGGACTTACCTAATACATCCCCATCACTGAGTAAAACATGTTCGGCGCTTAGATTCCCTTTACCAATTTCTTGCGCAAAAAGGGAGGTACTTATTAATCCTGACTTGAGTTTCTGAACAGATTCCGTTATCTCCCCGATCTCATCTGATGACTGATGCAAGATATCTTCTGGTATAACTCCCTTGCTTAATTGTTGAACCGTAAGGTTTAGTTGCTGGATACGATCGACCATTGATCGTGTAATCAAAAAGGTACATCCACCTCCTAAAAGGAACGCTAAAATCGTCATAATGATGATCACCCTCTCTAATCGATCAAACGAGGAAAATTTAGCCGCAAGTTGATGATCAGCGTCTTGTTCCAGCACGGTGATTTCCTTTTGTAATTCCTCATTAATACGCTTCAAAGGCAATAAAATTTCGTTATCCAAAACAGGTATCAATTCAAACAACAACAGATCATCATTATAGTGCTCTTCCTTAACTAACGTGCCGGTTATGCGATACACAAAAGGGAGTACTTCATCATAGCTGTTAAAGTGATCTGATATCTCGTAAAGGTTTGAATCCGGCCAATTTTTTAATTGTTCAAATACATCATTTTTTGAAGCAGGATATATTTCCTTAATGATTTCTATCAGGGCTGATTTATCGTCCGGGTTAGGTAAATACATCCAGTTTACGGTGAGATCGTCGGTTTGATTGATCAAAGCCGAAAACTCCTTTAATTGCGATATAAGTGGATAGTAATGATTCGTAATGGTTTCGTCCACTTTCCTGCTGGCACGGAAGGTCAATAAACTTGAAACACCACTGAATGCAGATATCAACATTACAATACCACACGTTAAGGCTATTTTCCTGGCCACTGTTAATCGCCAGAAGGAATCGTTTGGATTCATATCAGACCTGGTTTTAGATTGGAATTAATTAATTGATTACAGCGCTAGCCAATGAGAACAGCTTATCATTCACGATTACAGCGCTTTCATAGATTGACCCTCTGTTCATCGAGAACTTGAGTTTATTTCCTTCGAGAGAAAATCCAATTTCTGCTCCCTTACTTACCAAATCCTCGTTTTCTACTACCAGGACTATTTTGGAGCTACCAATTTTATCTTGAAGTAGATTGAAATTTTTGGATTGTGATGCGGGCAGAAAAATCATCTGAAATTCATGGATTGGATCAGTCGAACGGACTTTTCGGACGGACACATTCGGATATTTACTCGTCAATTCCGACAGTTCATCAAAAGTCTTGGAGCTCCCGATCACGGCAATTTGAATTGCCTCTGTATCCCAATCCAGGTTACGTGAAAAATTCAAGAGATACAGGGCTTGAAATTTCGAAACTTGTGCTTTCAAAGTAGTTGGATTTATTGATAGCGAAAGGATAAAAAAAATGATGACCATCGTTCTTTTCATGGTACTGTTAATGGTTTATTCAATTGGCTTAAAACAAGGCCCTCCGACACATCGGAAAGCCCTCACTCCACTGGTCCCACCAAATATTTTTAGTATTGGCTGTTTGATCTCTTTTGTATGGCAACCTGGTTACCAATGACTTACGAGACAAATGTAGCATGCGGTATCATACAAAAAATGGCTTACCAATAGACTTCTTGTGGACATATTTTAGAGCAAAGAAAGAAATCGAATTTTCCGTTAAAAAAATTGAGAAAAACTGCTCGAATCATACCAATTATCTACCGTATTTCCGGATTGGCAGGAAGCTATAACATAAGAATTTAATGAAAGGTGGAATACAACTAATCGTCAACCAATGAGAAGGCAACAGACGTTGTTCAAGAAAGAATTATTCCATGCGACTTAGAAGCCGAATAAAAAATTCCGGATATCCTCTTTTGGTCCGAGGTTCAGTTTCTTTTTCAGTCGATTGATCGCTTTTCGGACTGCATCATCGGAAGAGGTGGTCATTTGACTGATTTCGTAGTTTCCCAAGCCCATTTTGATATAGGCGCAGAGCTTTCGTTCATTTAAACTAAGGCCCTCAAATTGTTTATCGAGCTTTTCGAAAAATCCTTGATGCATTTCCTCAAAATGCACTTTGAAAGTTTCCCAACTTTTACTCAAATCCAATTGTGATCGAATATCCTTTTCAATGGATTTGATTTCCGTTGCATGCACATGACTGGTGATGCGGTCCAACCGACTTACCTGGTTAAGTAAGGAGTTAAGTAAAGCATTTTTCTGATGATCAAGGATCGCCATACTGGTCAATTCCCGCTCTTTATGTTCCAGATTGCTTTGAATGTATGCCTTTTCCTTAACCAGCATCTGCTGTATGGTCTGATGCTGATTTCTAATTCTCAATGCCGATGAGACTCGTGCTTTAAATTCGATGGGGTTGAAAGGCTTTCTTAAAAAATCCACCGCACCGGCATCCAGGGCCTTTTGAAGATTTTCCGAAGAAGTCATGACCCCCGTGGCTACAATGATCGGAATAACGCTGGTTGCTTCCTGGGATTGTAATACCTTAATCGCTTCAATGCCATCCATTTTCGGCATTTGCCAATCCATTATAATAAGATCGGGAGTCTTTTTTAACGCTAAACTACAGGCTCTTTCTCCATCGGAAGCATAATGGAGGTGTTCCGTTATTCCTTCAAGATATGTAAGGATAATTTCAACATTCGTGTAATCATCGTCGGCAACTAATAGCCTTATATCTTTTAAAATGTCTTCCATCAGCAAAGGTTAATTTGTGCTCAACTAGTGAGTTGAAGAACAAAACTGGCTAATTTTCAATCCATTCCATGATCATTTGGGAATATGTCCACTAATCGTCTACAAAATTCATTCACGTGCTGTAATTATTACATCGAATTGCTCCTGATCACCACTGGCGATGGCCTGTTCAATGGCCTGTTTCCAATTATCTACGGCACGACTTCCGGTTATTTCACTCAAAATATCTTTGATCGCCCCAACTTCGTCCACTTCTTTAGTCTTCAACCTACTCCTATACGGATCAAGGAGTTTGATATCGGAAGCAGATAGAGCTACGGCTTGATCTTGCTGTTTGGGTAATGCTATCACGATAGAGGTTCCTTTTTCAGGCTGAGATATAGCCGAAATTGACCCTTCGTGTGCTTCTACTGCCATTTTACAAAAGGTAAGGCCTAATCCTGTTGACGAAGACTCTCCTGATTTTTTCATAGATGAGCCTTGCCAAAATTTATCGAAGATATGCGGTAAGTCCTCCTGTGAAATCCCCACACCTTCATCAATTACAGAGATGATGTATTGGTTTTCTTTGATCACTGAGTTGATCTCGATCTGACCACCATAATTTGAATATTTGATAGCATTGGTGATTAGATTGACCAGGACACGATCAAAAATATCCGGATCGCCCCAAATCATGTCATGCTGCAGATTTTCAGCAACCTTCAGGTCCTTTTGTACCAACAATAACCTGACTTGATCCTTTGACCGGAGTATCAGTTGTTCCAAAGAAAATTGACGCTTTTTAATTTTCATGCTGGCTTCCTCGAATTTTTGTACGTCTAGCATGTTTGTTACTAATCCGAGCATTTGCCTACCGGCATGGTTGACATGTTTCAATTCTCCAGAGCTCTGTACCGAGGAATATCCAATGATGGTATTTAACGTATTTTTCATGTCATGTGCTACCATCTGTGTCATTCCTTCCCTAAAACTGGTCAACTCCTCTAACTTTTCCTTCGATAATTTTAGCTGTTCCGCATTTTTTGAGATCTGGATATTCTTTTCTGCAATGAGCGCATTATCCTGCCTTTTCCGTCTCAAAGACAGGTACAACATCAAAGAGACAATGATAAGGACCACAGTTCCTGCGATCGTCCCAAATTGGATCCATTTCCCTCTTGATATCTCATTTTTCAATCGGAGTTCTTCCGCCATGGCATTTGCTCGAATCAACTCCTGTTCTTTTTTAATGGTATTTATTTGGTGCTGATTTTCAAGCCGATTGATCTCATTGATACGTTGCTGATTCAAGACACTATCTCTATAAGCTGCGCTAAGTTTCATGACTTCATAGGCTTTTTGAAACTGCCCTTGCCTTGAATAAATTTCATGTAGTAGGGAATAAGCCCCTGAGGCTTCCGTTTTAGACCCCAACTCTTTTGCCAGTCTCGCAGCCTCCAGGGTCATTTGAGTGGCCCTATTCAGATCTCCCATTTGTACCAGGCACATGGACAAATAAGTCAATTCCCTGGCGACATATTGTAGGTTGTTTGCAGACTTACGGAGGTCAATTCCTTTTTCGTAGTAGTATATAGCCGAGTCGCAGTTATTCTCTGCGCGAAAAGCTTCTGCCAAAAAAGCCGTCAAGCTGGCCTCGCCTCCTATATGTCTGATGTTGGAAAATTGGATTAAGCCAAGCCTTAGGTAGAACTTCGCACTGTCCAAATCACCTAATTCTAAAAAAGCCCTACCCAGCCCACCGTTACTGGAAGCGATTTTGATGATCTGGTCAGGTAATTCCAACCTTTTCAGAGACTCCTGAAATAGCGGCATAGATGCTTCATACTCTTCTAAAGAAAGTTTGACCATCCCTAGAATAAGATAAGCGGATGCACCGTCATTGTATGCCTTGAGAAAAGCGTCGTTTTCCAAAGCCGTCAGCAAATGCGAGGTAGCACTATCAAGCTCACCCATATTCCTAAAGACCTGGCCCAGGTTATTATGGATCTTGCCCATTCCAGCCTGGTCATTTAATCTCGATTTAATGGCTAACGCCTGATAATAAGTCTCCAATGCTTGTTTATAATGCCCGGACTCTTCATTTGTTATGCCAAGTCCAATATAAGACTCGGACTGCAAGTACTTGAAAGAGTTTGCTTCTGAGAGAGACAAACTCTTCCCAAAATACCAAATAGCACTGTCATAATGCCCCCAGGGGATATGAGCAAAGCCCAGGTTATTAAACGCTTCAGTCAATCCATAAGAATACTGGATTTTATTCGATAAGGCTAGCGCTTGATGTGCGTAAAAATAAGAACTATCAAAATCCAAATGATAGTATTCCCCGGAGAGTAGATTTAGCGTGCTTACCCTTAAAGTGTCCTCAGCAGAGTCTGAATTTAGTGCATGCTGTAAACTGTCAATACGTTCACGCTTTTGCGCATTACACATGCATATAGCAAATACGAATATGGTCCATACAAGTAGGAAGCGGATACTCATTGGTTGTGAAAGTTGAAATCTGCCTGGGTCAAATATCAATTGAATTTAACGAAGAAACGCCATCACACTCGTAAAAACTTAGTGTGCAAAACCCATCACGTTTCTTGTAAAAAACCCTTCAGGTACCAATCAGTAATTAGGAATTTTACGATGAGCTCATCTCCATTCTACTCCGACCGCAATGACTGTACCGGGTTCGCTAAGGCTGCCTTTACGGCGTGAAATCCAGTGGTCAGTAGCGTCAGCATCAAAGCTCCAAAGCCCGCTAAACCGAAAAACCACCAATGGATCGAGGTTCTGATCTCATAGCTATTGAGCCAGGTATCCAGCACCTGATAAGCGATGGGAATAGCCACAAAACTTGCGATGACCATTAATACGATAAACTCTTTGGAAAGTAAAGTCAGGATGTGAGTAACAGTCGCTCCTAGCACTTTACGAATACCAATCTCTTTGATACGTTGTTCGGCCAGGAAAGCCGCTAATCCGAAAAGCCCCAGGCAGCTGATAAATATGGCAACCACACTGAAAAAACTGGCTTGCTCACTGATACGTTGCTCGTTGAGAAACTTTCGCTCATAATCATCATCTGCGAAACTGTAGTCAAAAGGATCATTCGGTAATACCTTGTGAAAAGCCTCCTCCAAACCAACCAATGCCTCGCTCACACTAGAATTCGGGTTCAGGCGGATATAGAGGTACTGGATCCATGATTCATCGAAAAACATGATGGATTGATCGGTTTTTTCAAAAGGTGAATTCTTGATCATGTCCTCCACCACCCCGATGATGGTGTAGTTTTCAGCTTCCTTCCAGGACGGATTATAATTCACGACCATACCTATTGGGTCTTCCAATTGCATCAATTCCATTGCTGTTCGGTTGATGATGATCGCTTTATGGTCGTTTCCAAATTCTTCCGAAAAATCCCTTCCGAGAATGAATTTCATTCCAACAGCTCTGGCATAACCCGGTGAAATATTGATCGTATTAAAAGTTTTATCGAAGTTTTCATCCATCCCATCCCAAGTAAAGCCTCCATTCCAACCCAGATTGTTGACCACCGGATAATTGGAACTTCCAACAGCTTGGGCCAATCCTGTATTCAAGAGCTCCGCTTTTAGGACATCCATCTTTTTACTAAAATTTGGCGAAGCGCGTTCTAGGGAAATCATACCTTCTGGTGAATAGCCAACAGGTCTGTTTTTAGCCGTCTGTATTTGATTATTAACAGTGATTGTTCCTACGATCAAAGCAATAGAAATTGTGTATTGCACAACTACCAATACTTTTCTGGGAATGGATGCTCGGTTCCCTTCAGAAAACTTTCCTTTCAGGGCACGAACCGGCGAAAATGAAGACAAGTATAATGCAGGATAGGAACCAGCAGCAATCACGGTAATTAACAGAAAACCACCAGAAATTCCCCAGAAGCCAATCATCTGCCAGGGTTCCTGGATACTTTTCCCGGATAGCTCATTGAACCACGGAAGTAAGATCACATATGCTCCCAGCGCCAACAAATAACTCAACAAGGCATACAATGACGTTTCAATGTAGAACTGTGCAATCAATTCTCGACGGATCGAACCCAATGTTTTCCTGATCCCTGATTCTTTGGCTCGCTTTTCTGACCTGGCCGTACTGAGGTTAGTAAAATTGATACATGCCAAAATCAAAACAAAAACGCCAATGAGTCCATAGAGCCAAACAAATTTCATTTGCTGACTCATAACCGGCATAAAATCCTCAAATTCAGACCTTAAATGCCAGTCTTTCATCGGATGCAAAAACACCTGCCTACGTCGATCATTCTGGTTGTAATGAGGGGCCGTAAATTCATTCAAGGCAGATCCAATGTCAGCTAAATTTGCTTCTGGAGACATTTTTGCGTAAACCTTCACATTGAAATTGTCCCAGATATTCATGTTCTTGTCTCCCACAGTGAGTACCAACCGAGTCGTATAATTGGCATAAGAAAATCGGGAGTTATTCGGAATGTCCTTGTATACCCCTGTCACCAAAAGATCCGTTCTACCTGCCACCTTAACCGTCTTGTTCATGGGGTTCTCCGTCCCAAAAAGCCGTTTCGCAAAAGACTCGGACAACATGATCGAATACTTGTCAATCAACCCTTCCTGAGAGCCTGCAATCATGTCAAACCCTAACATGTTTGGTGCATTGGCTGTCACTAATAACCCCACTTCTCTCAGGCTTTTCTGACCGTAAGCAATGACCCGACGATTGGCACGACCTTCTGCCATAAACACCTCTTCTACCGCATCAGGAAAATTCTCCGTAAGCGTACTCCCAACTGCGGTCATCATGAAAGTATTGGTCACTTTTCGGTCACCAAACTGGCTGTGGGTCAGTAATTGAACCATCTGATCGTAGTTATCATGATATTGGTTGTAGGTCAACTCGTCATGGACCCAAAGACCGATGAATATGGCCACAACCATGCCCAGAGAAAGTCCTCCGATGTTGAGTAAGGCATACACTTTACTTCGGAGCATTTGACGGTAAATTACCTTGAAATGGTGTCGAATCATGGGAGGTTAGTTTGGTTTAAGAATAAGTTACCAACTAACCATTGACCTGATCATTTCACAATAGTTGCATTGGATACGCGAGATTCCTTATTTCATTATTCCCAAGAAATCCCTTTCTCTCGAACTTTGGCCACAAATGGCTGCCAGGTGTCCGTCAGGTATTGCTCAAACTGTTGCACAAAATCATTGACTAATTGCTCACACTCCCGAATGAGCCTTAGCTCCTGGTCTGAAATTTTGGAATGACTTGACACGAACTTCCACTGAGCATCTTTTAACTTGGAAAACGCAGTAACCTGAAAAGACTGCCAGGCACCAACTTGTTTATAAATCGGTTTTCCTCTGGCAACGGTTTTTAAGCGATTAACAGTGGCCACAACATCCGTAGCATCCTGGCGTAACGGCCCACCTGGTGGTGCATTCTCCCTATCCAGCATATCAGCCATGGATGCAGTTTGTCGATCCAATTCCTTAAATGTTTCCCATAATTTTTTTCTGAGGCCATCCAATTCTTTCTGAATTTGATATAGTTGTTCGTCTATCGTGGGATCAAAATCAAATCGGGGATCAGCAATGACTTCTACCAGAACGGAATCTACCTCTTTGCCATAGTTTATCACTATCTTATACTCTCCTGGAAGGACAGGTATTCCTCGGTTCGGAGGGTATCTGCTTTCTGGCAAAGCATACACACTTTCGTCTAATTGCCATTCCAGGTAATTGAGTCCTTCGATCGGTGGGTTGCCGGCTAAGCGTTGAATCAATCGGTTCTCAGTATCATATACAGTCCCAGCAACCAACCCTCCGGCCCTGGATTCCTTCACAAAATATGGAATCTGCATGGTCATGAACGAACGATTATCTCCTTCAAAGGTGGTATGGAAACCCGTCCAAATATTGCCTTGTGCATTGATGAAGATACCTTTCACCTGAACCACGGGATTGATTTTGGCTATTTCCAGGTTTTTCAGCATCGTTTCTGCCGCCACTTTTCGCATTGCATGTAGGTCATCGATGATCCATATAGCTCGACCGAAGGTGCCAATGATCAACGCTGATTCTCGCCGTTGAATTTTCAGGTCCATGGTAGAAACAGAAGGATAATCATTGCGGAATTTTTCCCAATTTTCTCCACCATCAAAACTGACCCATAAACCATTTTCTGTTCCCAGGAAAAGTAGGTTTGGCTCCAATGGATCCTGGATGAAACTGAGGGCATAGCCATACACAGGCTTGTATTCCTCTACCTGAGGTTGCCATGTTTGTCCAAAGTCTTCTGTTTTGAATAAGTAGGGTTTGTAATCTCCCTTCCGATAGTTATTGGCCACCACCCAGGCAGTACCTTCCTCATACTCCGAGGCATGGATGCGCGTCATCCAACTTCCTTTGGGCAACCCTTTGATATTTTTGGTGACTTCTTTCCATTGTCTGCCGCCATCCTTTGAGAGTTGTACCTTGCCATCATCAGTCCCAACCCACATCACATCCTTGTTAATGGAACTAGGTGCAATGGCCAATATACAATTGTAAAACTCAGCACCGGAAGCATCTAATGTCAATCCTCCATAATCTCGTAGCTGCTGCTTTGGGTTATTAGTGGTCAGGTCTGGTGAGATCACTTCCCAGGTCTTGCCCCGGTCCTTGCTTACATGAACAAATTGACTGCCATAATATACCGTACTTGCATCATGCGGATCTTGTGCAAAAGCCGCATTCCAATGGAAGCGTAAGCGAGGAAAGCCCTCAGGTGTAGGAGGTTTGATGCTGCTATAATACCCACCAGTCTTGTCATAACGATAGAGACTTCCGTTTTGAGAGGTGCCGTACCCAAAACGACTGTCTTCTGAATCTGGCGAAATATAGAAACCATCTCCTCCTACCAGGTATTGCCAATACAAGGTTCGGATACCTCCTCTTCGCCACACATAACCTGGCCCATACCAGTTGCCATTGTCTTGCAATCCACCGTAGACATGATATGGCATTTCTTCGTCTACATTGACCTGATACAGTTGCCCTACCGGAATGGATTCAGGGAAATACCAGCTTTTGCCTCGATCTCTTGTGATCCCTATCCCTCCATCACCGCCAATGATGTAGAATTCCGCATCGTCTGGTGACATCCAAAAGGCGTGAAAATCCGCATGTACTCCTTTCGTTTCATCGGCTGGGATCTGTGGCGTCGGATCAAAACTTTCGCCGCCATCATAACTTACTGACAAGGGCTGATAGATGTTGTAGAGCAGGTCCTGATTGTCCGAACTGACTGCCAATTCCTGAAAATAGAAGGGTCGGTTGTTGGTGTATTTTGGGTCTTTATTGATCAATTGCCAACTAAGACCACCATCTTCACTGCGATACAGCGCATTCTTTCTGGCTTCGACTTTCGCATAAATACGTTTAGGGTTACTTGGTGCAATTGCTAATCCTATTCTTCCCAATTCACCAGATGGCAAACCATTCTTTTCGTTTAATTGTGTCCAGTTGGCTCCGCCATCATAGGTCATGAATAACCCTGACCCCTTACCCCCGGACACAAAGCTGTAGGGTGTTCTTCGGTGATCATAAAGCGCTACCAGCATCTTATTGGGGTCTTTGGGATCCATTACCATGTCAGCCACGCCTGATTGATCATTGGTGTACAGGATCTTTTCCCAGGTTTCACCACCATCAGTGGTTTTGTACAATCCTCGATCAGGTCCTGGTGTAAATGGGTCACCCATGGCTCCTACGAATACTACATTGCCATTTCTGGGATGTACAATAATTCGGTGAATGGTTTTGGTTTTTTCCAATCCCATGTGATCCCACGACTCTCCTCCATCGGTGGTCTTGAAAATACCTAGTCCCAGGTTCATGGAATTGCGGGGATTTCCTTCCCCGGTACCTACCCATACCACGTTTGGATTATCTTGTTGAATGGCCAGTGCCCCAATGTTTTGAGTTACCTGTCTGTCAAAGACCGGGTCCCATCGGGTGCCTCCATTCCCAGATTTCCATACGCCACCACTTGCTGCACCAATGTACATGATCTTTTGATTCCCATTCACCACATCGATGGTGGTTATCCTTCCACTCATATTGGCAGGCCCAACACTTCTGACTTTCAGGTTCTTGAGCTGATCTAAGTAATTGGTTTGTGCAGATAGTGAGGCATGAAGAAATAGGAAAGAAAGGAATGTAAGTAGTAATTTCATATGCTAGCATGAATTGTAGCAAGTTGCCGCTTCGTGCTGCGGTCATTGCAAATCTATTCGTTATCCTCACATTCAGAATGCCCTTATCTTTAGATGTGGCAATCTGACAACTTGCATTTAGGTTCTTCTATATAAAAGATCGTTAACCGTCAAAAGATCGCTTCCCTTACGTAAACTTCAGGTCGCGATGACGAAAAAATAGCATTCATCATGTAACAATCGTCGCCTCCGCCTCAATTTCCACTCGATAGCCCTCACCTACGAGCCTGGCTTCTACCAGCGTATTGGCTGGCTGAATGTCTCTGAACCGCTCTCCATGTGCAAGAGAAACCGGTTCCCAATCGTTCACATCATTGAGGAAGATACGGGTACGATCCACATCTTCCAGCGTTCCTCCCAGGGACAAGATTGCTCCTTCGATCTTATCGATGATGAAATGGGTTTGTGCTTTCAAGTCATTTCCACCGATCATTCGATCACCATGAGTGGCCGTAGTTCCAGAAACTTTGATGGTGTTCCCTTTTCGAATGGCCCGTGAAAAACCCGCCACATCTTCCCAATAGGTACCACTTAAGGCCAATTGACTACCATTGCTTTTCGTCACGGTAGGATAAGGATCCGGAAACCCGTTCACATGATGACTCAAATCTCCAGATGCCGTCAGGAATGGAGGCTTCCGGTATTCATCTCCACAATCTCCTGGCACCGGCTGCAGTGTATCCAACACACCTTGAATAGCTTGCTTATCTTCTTGATCGAGGCTCAGCTCCATGAGTTGCTGATTTTCAGAAATATGCTCACTCTTTCCTAAACGAGCTCCTAAGATCACTCCGGCCACATGTGGTTGCTCCATAATAAACTTAGAAGCCACATTGGCAACTGAAACTCCATATCTCCTGGCCACACCATCCAACTTCGCCATCAGCAACTGGAAATCTTCCCAGCTTCCCACCTGATCAATAAAACGCTTGTATTTCATTTGAGACCAGGTAAAACTGTCATCCACATTGGGTTCCGGTTTATTCAACCAGCGATCACTCAAGAACCCTCCTGCCAATGTCCCGAAAGCCAATAACTTAACGCCATATGATTCACAAACTGCTTTCATTTCTCCGTTGGCTCTTTGATCGAGTAAAGAATAACATACCTGATTACTCACGAGATCAATCCCACTGGCCACTGCCATCCGCAAATGAGCTGCATCAAAATTGGTCACGCCCAGGTGCTTGATCAGTCCTTGTTTCTTTAGCTCCTGTAATTCGAACAAGGTATCGAGCCAACTGGGATCGGGATACAACCAGGCATGATATTGCAACAGGTCTAATTGTTCTGATTGCAGCCTGGATAACGCCTTATCAACAGCTTTCCGGATAGTTTCCTTACTTACCTTGCCTGGTTCAGGCACCCATTTGGTAAACAACTTTACAGCTTTAGGATCAGTCAGGCTTTTCCGAAAAGCACCGGAGATGACTTCAGCAGAGCCATAATGATCTGCCATATCAAACGTATCGAAACCCGCTTCGTGATAGGCATGCATGTATTTAGCAGTTGCTCCGGGATTGAGCGTATTGCCATCTCTTTCCAGGTCGGCTATCTGCCAAAGGCCTGTCAGTACCCGTGAAATTTTCAAGTCCGGTGCTAAATCGGTATGGGTGGTTGGGGTCATTCAGAAGGTAAATTTTTAAACAGGGTTTTGAGGTCTTTTCCGGCTTTCCTTAAGGCTTGTGTCTTTATGGAATAAATGATGGAACCGATCGACATGACGATCATCCAAACGGGAGTAGAACGAAAATACCAGGCGGTCACTTCAGCATTTAGGTCTTTTACCGTGTGCACCACCAGGAACAAGACCAGCAACACCACTCCTGATAAACCTATCAAGGTTCTTAATCCCAGGGAAGGAATCAACTTGATCTTTTCCGATAACGATGGGTTCACTTTATGGATGGTGATCAGTGTCAGGCACATCAACAAGAAATTGACCATCATGGAAGTAATCATGATATCGATCCCCAGAAAGAAATCACCTGCAAAATGACTACCAAATACCCCGATGGAAGCCATGATTCCACTAAGAAAGAGCGCACGATGAGGCGTCTTGTGCTTCTTATGAACAGCTGCAATTCCTGAAGGGAAAATACCATCATCGGACCAGGCAAAAACCAATCGGGAAACAGAGAGTAACATGGCTGGAAGATCGTTGATCAATGCAATGGCAGCACCCACCAATATGGCTACGGAAAGCCCTGCTGGCAATAAAGGAGCTATCAATCCAGGTGCACTTATATCTTTGATGAGTGCTTGTTCCTGCACGTACGACCATGGGACAGTGCGATAAACGCCAATGGTGTATAAAAAGTAGAATAGCCCTACCACACCTATGGCAAGTAAAATAGCGATTGGTAATGTTGTTGTTGGGCTTTTGGCCTCACCTCCTGCTTGAGCGATGGCATCAAAGCCGATGAAGCTTGAAAATAAGATAGCTGCAGCAGACAGAAATAGCTTTAAATCGAAAGGTGCTGGTCCGTGTTTTGTTAGCGATTCCTCTACAACCGATAAATAAGTTGACTGGTCAAAGCTGAAGCCTGTAACAATGACAATACCTCCTAACAAAAACATGATGAACATCAAAGGAACCACCGTTCGTTCATAGAACTTTCCCCCAAGAATGTTAATGTAAACGAACAACCAGATCAAGAACAGAGCAATTCCAATGCGAATCCAGGCGACTTCTAAAAGTGCTGCACCCTCATGCCATTCCAGGGCAACAAATACATCCCTCATAAACGGCACAATGATATAAGCAATCACACCAATGACGATGCTCAGTCCAAACCATTGTGAAAAACTGGCAATGAACCCCAAGTATGGGTTTAATCCACGACTCGCATATATGTAACTCCCGCCCGCCCGTGGCATCGCTGATGATAAGCTGCTGTAGGCTAGTGCGGCTAATAAGGCCGGAATCATGGCGAAAATGAAGGCAAAGATCACGTAGGGTCCGATTCCTGGCACACTACGGTGAATCATGAATGGTACCACATTGATCGATGCTCCTAACATGGAACAAATGCCTGTTGCAGTTAAGGAGAGTATTCCGATCCGGCGTACAAGACTATTTTTGGTTTTAGTCAACGATGAAGGCTTGATTCGTTTGGAAAGATATACCAAAATGATACAAGCACAATATTCCCCAATCAGGAATTCATTTCAGCCGAAAAAGAATTGAGTAGACCTTCAAAATAGAATATACGTACGATTAAAAATCTCTTTTCCTGACTTTATAAAGAATGCCTGCGATAGGCAGCAACGTCCAAATGAAATTCACCAATAGCGCACAGAAAATTCCCAATCCAGTTCCGAAAAACCTTTGAAAAATAGCTCCGGTGTACCCCATAAGCGCTGATATCTCTAATTTCAATAAAACTAAAATCCTTGAAAGGTCAATTGGATTAGTCATAGAGGCAATAAGAGCAAAAGATTCAATGGGATAATCGTTAAAATAAACCAGTAGCATCAGTAGTAGCGCATCGAAGATTAATGCAAAAAATAGCCAGATCAAGATGGCATAGCCAAACCCCTTGATCTTGTTGTGGTTGGACAGACCGATCCAAATGGCAAATCCACTAAAAATGAAGGTCAGAAAAGTCCCGGAAGTTACGAGCATGATAAAATCCATGATAATGCTTGAACCGAAAAGCCCATAAAAGACGAAAGGAATGCTTAGACCGATGATCAGACTTGCGGACAGGGATAACGTAACACCAAGGTACTGTCCCAGGAAAATCTTCGACCTTTTAATTGGTTGAGAAAGCAACAAGGCAGTAAACTCCTGGGCATTGTAGTAATACATGATTCCAAAGAGGGTGCCAATCAAAGGTGTTAAAATGATGATGACATTCATCAAGGTAATGATGGCATTGGACAGGTCGCTGTTTAGGAATAATAAAACACTGGATAGGATCAGATAGAACCCCAAATAGACGAAACTCCATCGACTTCTTAACAAGTCTAAAACCGTATATTTTAATAGCTTGATCATGACATAAGCATGGAAGCAATCGCTCGTTCCAACGATTGTTCACCTGTTTCTTCTTGAATCATATCTAAGGTTCCGCGGAACCGAACCCGACCCTCTAACAGGAAGATAATCTCCGCTTTCATTTCCTCAACTAAAGGCATGATGTGGGTAGTCATTAATATCACTTTGTTGCGCCTACGCTCCTGTTCGATAAGTTCCTTGAGCTTGATCAGGGCCACCGGATCTAAGCCTACAGTCGGTTCATCCAAAATACAGATCGGAGCATCATACATGAAAGCAAGCACAATGTTTACTTTTTGTCGGGTACCCCCTGATAAGTCTCCAAGCTTATGCTTTAAATATGTCTCCAATCCGAAGTAATTGATCAACTCATCTTTCCGCACCGCCTCCGGCCTAAGGTCTTCAACCATGGTCAAAAGTTCTGCTACCCTTAGGTTCTCTGGAAATTGAGTAGTCTGAGGTAAATAGATCAAATGCTGTCTGTACTTGTGTTCCTTACAGATAGACCGATGATCAATTTCAATCTTACCTCCTGTTGGAATGACTTGTCCTAAAATAGATTTTAGCAAGGTAGATTTACCAGAGCCATTAGGTCCGAGAATGGCGTAGATACCTCCTTTATTGATGGTGAAAGAAACATCCTCAAGCACCTGTAGCTTACCAAAAGTCTTATGTAAAGCGTTGATAGATATCATGGAAAAGGATTCATAGCGGGTGTTTCATCCATCAGGTTGTCTGGGGTAAACACAGGAGTTATACGTTCGGAGAAGTTGATCAAATCCACAAACAAACTTCTCATCATAACGATCGTTTCTGGAGTACGATTTACGATATAAGAAAACAATTTCACCGGGCGATGCGGTACATCTCCTACTCCATCACGATCTAAATCATAGCCTCCGTACTCACTCCAAAAATTACCATTGACCGTATTGTCATTTACCCTCGAGTTATAAGACACATCGAAGGAATTACTGATGAAATTATTGGCTGTAATCTCATTCTCATAGCACCCTCCTGAAACTCGAATTGCCCAACCATTCAGTTTGAAGGTATTACCAGCATATTTCAATCGAGTAGTCCCGTCAATGAAAACAGCTGTCGTATTTTGATAAAACAGATTGTCCTTAACTTCTGCATCATATATCTCCTTAAGCAATAAACCGTAAGAACTTGTCCCCCAATTTTCCAGGAACTCGTTGTTTCGCATTTCAATGAATTTAGAGAACATCACCGCAACTCCAGCTCCGTTATTTTTAAAGTGATTATTGTGGTAGCGATCATGGTTAGAGAACATAAAGTGTAAACCGTACCGAATATTCCCAACTGCTTTATTTTTATCAATGAGGCTATCATCCACAAATTCCAGGTAAATTCCATCTCGCATGCCCTGAATTTCATTCGCGTGAATGTTAAGATTGCTACAGTGCCATGCGTGTATTCCATTGCCTGCATCATCTTCTTGCTTCGATGTTCCAAAGACCTTCACATGCTGGACCCTACCATTACTTGATTTTTCAATCAGGATACCAAAAAAGGGATCGACGATTTCTATCTGGTCAATGTGGAAGTTTGAACTGTGACTGATGTAGATCGCGGCATAATCCCGGGTGTAACTTTTCCCCGCATTGATGAGCTTTAACCCCTTTAGACGAACATCATTGCACAAAATTCGAAGGATGTACCCCTCATTGTTACCATCTAATACAACGCCGGCCTCCCCTATAATGGTTAAGGGCTTTTTAAGTTCCAGATTGACACTTTTATAGGTTCCTGCCTTGATCTGAATGGTATCGGAGGCTTCCGCCAGTTCTACGGCCTTTTCCAAAGATGAAATACGGCTTGAATGGCTCAAATGGATGGTACCTGCCATTGCCTTCAGGGAAAAAAATATCAGAATTAGGTTGCAATAACGTTTCACTGTGTGACCAAATGTGAATTGTGATTCAATTCAAATTCCTCTTGTAGATGCGTCCAATCCAAGACACGTCCGGATTTTTCACTCTGCATTTTATCTCTGTACGGCAAACTTTGAAAGGCTGTAATGTTCATCCCCATGGGACTAGGAATCCCTTTACTGATCAAATAACCAGCACTTTTCGCATCGGTCATCTGACCAGGATTGCCATAATCAGACACCCATAGGTTTCTGACCCGACGACCTTCCCATGATTTGAGGTCATTCATCATGCATTCTACTGCATCGTACTTATAGTTTTTCCCCGTATCAGTGACTAGTTGTGCCGCATGGGAACGATCGACAATCGTCATTTTACAGAATGCACATGCATCTTGCCCGTAGTGAATGGGCTGTTTGTCTGAGCTACAAGACAGTAGCATGAAAAGCATTAACGAAACAGTCAAGGGTTTCAATAGTTCCTCTTTTTGGGACTTGAAGAAGGCCAACAGTGACAACAGCATACCTCCGAACATCAAATAGGCTCCAAATCGAGGCATGGAAATCGCTTTGAAATTCAGGATGTCCTTTGCGCCAATCAAGGGCGGTTGATAGGCCATTGGTTGTCCGTCTTTATCTGTAAACTTGATGGCTGCATTTTCCTTTAGGTTGTGACCATAGTCGTATTCCCATAAATAAAAATCATAGAAAGCCAATACTCCCAGAATCACCATCAAACCCAGCCAGACCAGGTACAATTTCCGATTACCTATCAAACCAAATACCATCCCCAACACCATCATGGACCCAGCAACAATCGGAAAAAACCGAAATTCCGGAATGGATTCAGGAATGTCCTTCATTCCGACATAATGATTCATGATGTTAATGTTCTGAATATCATTGGGATTCATATCTTCAAAACGGTTGATATGAATATCCATCCCAATTGGATCCGGATACTGTGGCGCTTCCAGGGTAATGTTCCATAGAGGCCATATGAATAGACCAGCCAGAAGCGATGCTCCGATCAACATCATCCACTTGGATGTTTTCATAATTGATGTTTTTTTGAGTTAAGCCGCCCCCTGTTGGAGGCGGCTATTAATTGATCTTGCTCATTCTCCATCGAGACTCCAGCTCAACGGAACATCCGAATCACGTGCCGAAACCCTCACATACCCCTGCATCTCTTGATGTAATGCGGAGCAGAAATCTGTACAATAGAACGGCCAAACTCCTTCCTTCTTAGGTTCCCAGATGAACGTTTCGGTTTGGCCTGGCATGATCAATAATTCAGCGGTGTTTGCCCCTATCATGCTGATACCATGAGGGACGTCATAGTCTTGTTCGAGATTGGTGACATGAAAAAACACCTTATCACCTACTTTGATCCCTTCAATATTATCAGGAGCAAAATGACTTCTAATGGTGGTCATATAGATGTGTACTTCTTGACCATCGCGTTCCACTCGGGCTTCACGTTCACTTCTTGCAACATAAGGATGGTTATTTTCCTCCAGCTCATAAAACTTTGTCTGATTAGGCTTGATCAAGTTAGCCGGAGCACCTGCGGCATAATGTGGTTCACCGATGGTGGGAAAATCCAGGATCAACTCCATTTTATCCCCTGAAATGTCATAGAGTTGAGCGGAATGGGCCAGTTCCGGCCCTGTCGGGAGATAGCGATCTTTAGTGATCTTGTTCATGGCGACCAGATACTTCCCAAATGGCTCTTGAGAGTTTCCCCCCGGAATCATGAGGTGTCCTACCGAATAGTAAGTGGCTTGTCGATCCAATACTTCCCACGTGCCAACCTTCCACTTGACCACTTCGGAACTGATGAAGAAGGTAGTATAGGCATTGCCTCGGCTATCAAATTCCGTATGTAGCGGCCCTAATCCAGCTTGCTGCACCACTCCTGCGACAACATCATCGTAATTGATAATGGGAATACCATATGCATCCCCGTCAAAGCGCTGGTTTTGTATCGCATCTAACATCTTGGTGAAGGAATGGGCAGTTAGCGACGCTGACAATTTTCCACTTCCAATGATGTATTCACCAGTCGGGTCAACGTCGCAACCATGAGGTGATTTCGGTGTAGGAAGAAAATAGACCAAGCCAGGATACTTTGACGGATCGAGTACCTTAACTTCCTTCTTCATAGTAGAGGTGGCCATATGGGTCGACTCGTCATAGACATTGTGAGCATAACTGCTCTCCATTACGTCATAATCACCATTCGCGATGA
Organism: Cytophagales bacterium; assembly: GCA_033344775.1. Taxonomy (NCBI): domain Bacteria; kingdom Pseudomonadati; phylum Bacteroidota; class Cytophagia; order Cytophagales; species Cytophagales bacterium. The sequence continues at coordinate 542,752 of JAWPMT010000001.1, forward strand.
GTTCTTCCGCTTTTTTCCAGTTGATGGCTGCGATAAAATCTTTGTCGTTTTGTGAAGCATTGACTTCTAACAGGGTACTTGCTTCTTCCGTATTGTAGGTGGAGAAGAACATCCAGCCATGCGATTTCTTTCTGCCTGGATGTGCCAAATCGAAATTGAAACCAGGCATCATTACTTGAAAGGCCAAATCCATTCTGCCTGATTCTTGATCCACCTTCAAGAAAGACAATGCACCTTTGAAGTTGCCCTTATACTCATCGATCGGGATATCCCTTTGTGGAACCGGTACGGCAAAGCGGGTACCTGCTACTACATACTCGGTATTTTCAGTAACAAAGGACGAACTGTGATTTCCTGCACTATTGGGAATCTCCATGATTTCTTCCGTCTCAAAAGTGGAAAGACTCACCCTCGCGATCCGGGGCGTGTTATTGCCATTGATGAAACACCACCTTCCATCTACTTTTCCATTGGTTTGTGAAAGGTCCGGGTGATGAGCATCATCCCAGGGAACAGGACCAAAAGAAGTTTCAAGCAAGGGTTTTGTTTCCTCATTGAAACCATATCCCTTTTCTGCATCTACGGAAAATACTGGAACTACTCTGAACAATCGGCCGGAGGGAAGGCCATAAACCGAGAGCTGACCGCTGTATCCGCCTGATATAAAAGCATAAAATTCATCATGCTCTCCGGGGGGAACAAAAGACCGTTCTGCCATACTCGTCCCCAACGCACCAGAAGAACTTCCTCCATTGCCGCAGGAGGTGGCCAAAGCCAAAATGCTTATCAAGATGATAAACGTCGATATATATCTATTGATTTTCATAATTAAGACAGATTTATTGAGGTAAAATGACTTGATCCACTACGTTGATCACGCCGTTTGACGTTTGGATGGTAGCGAGCACCTTGGCCCCGCCTACTGTTATTTCATCTCCTGACACGACCACTTCCAAATAATCTCCAGTGGCCATGTATAACTTTCTACCACGTGCTGCTTCTTTGATCAAACTCTCCTGATCGTAAGACCCGGGAGCAGCATGCCGGGTAATGATCGAGGCCAAAGTGCTCTTGTTTTCTGGTTTTAACAGATCATCCAATGTTCCCGCAGGAAGCGCATCAAAAGCATCATTCGTAGGAGCGAAAACTGTTAATGGACCGGCGTTCACTAAAACATGTTCAATCTCCGCCGCTTTGACACCTGCGACCAGTGTCGTGTGCGCCTCCGACGACATGGCTACCTGTAGGATATTAGCATCGGATTCATCATCGGCAACAGAAGCCTGACCTCTGGGATGTGAAATCGGTGATTGCGCAGCTTCCGACGATTGCTCAGTTGAAGAACCACAAGACCATACGATCAGTATGCTTGTTATCATTAGCATAAACAGATTTAAGGGTTTCATATCATTATTTTTAGGTTCATAGTGTTCTAAAGTATTCGAGTACAGCACGGGCTTCCTCTTGGGTTAGGTTTTGATTGGCCATTGGAGATCCATTGAATTCGATCAACAATTGTTTAGCCATTGGGTCATTCTTGACCATCTCCTCAGGATTCAAGATCATGTTCATGATCCAGGCTGGTGTCCTGTTTTCCAGAATTCCTTTTGGTGGCGGGCCTATGAATCGCTTTGCTGGCTTATGACATGCACTGCACTTGCCTTCAAATACTGCCTGACCTTCTGCAGCCAGAACAGCATCAATTTCCATCGGCAACTCAAATGCTGCAACCGGACCCACGCCATGATTGGATTGCCATGCGACAAACGGATCCTCAGGCTTTGCCACGGATTGTTCCTTGATTTTATCAATGCGACTTTGCCCTCCTCCACATGCGTATATCAGGAGCACAATCAGGGATGTCCACAAATAGGTTTTCAGTTCATTCATAAGCGTCAATGATTGATTTTGAAATTGATTTTTCTATTAAGGATAAAAGGATCATTTTATCCTTTATTTGAACAAAATTTTTATTTATCAACTAATTTCTGACCCAGGGATTGATCCCTAACATCAATGGATAACAGCGTTTCATTTATCTGTCGCCTCACTAATGCAAACTTGTCGTGTACCGGGCATGGATTTTCACTCCCACATTCATCAAATCCAAGTACACACTTTTCCATGAGTTTATTGCCATCTATTGTTGCAACAATATCACGCAGTTTGACCTCTCTTTGGCTAAGTAAAAACCCACCTGAAGGACCTTTATACGATTCTAACAAACCACTCTTCACTAGCTGCTGCAATATTTTTGCCGTAAAAGCTTCTGGAGATCCAATGGCCTCCGTCACTTCTTTTAATCCCGTTTTTCTATTTTCCTGCTGATTAGAAGCGATGTAAATCATGATTTTAATCGCATACTCACAAGCTCTTGAAAACATATCCTCCCTCCTTATTGGCCATAAAGATAATCAAATAATTTAAATAAAAGAGTAAAAGGTCTTTTATTCTTAATTAAACTTATTCTTCCAACAAATGTCTTATTTCGTCATTAAAAATTCCATTTCCTTTGCAAACCGGAAATAAATAATTCATATTTGTTTTGCAAACCGGAATTATATGAAGGATACAAATCTTGGCGCTTTTGAAGAATTGGTACTGCTTGCCGTGGGCTCGCTTGGTGACAATGCTTATGGCGTAACCATTAAGGATGCATTAGTGGAACAAACAGGACGAGCCCCCAGTATTGGCTCCCTGCACTCTGCCCTTTATCGGCTGGAAGGAAAAGGCTACTTGACTTCAGAAGACGGTGGGGCTACAAACGAAAGAGGTGGCCGTAGAAAAAGGTATTTCCAACTGTCTTCCTCCGGGAAAAAAGCACTGGAAGCTGCTCATGAGCTAAGAACAGCTTTCTCCTCAAAAATCCCTGGCCTTAACCTTAAAAACAGCTAATTGAATGAAGTCTTCCAAAACAACTCCTCCTCTGTTGCTTGACTGGTTCATATCAGGCATATGCAAGCATGAGGTCTTCGAAATCGTGCAGGGTGATTTATATGAATTGTATGAAAGAAATCTGAAAAAACATGGAGCGCTTAAGGCAAGACTCCTCTACATAAGAGACGCCTTGACGATCCTGCGCCCTACGCTCTTAAAACAACTTGAAGGTAATTACCAACTCAATCCTTACGGCATGTTCAAGAATCATTTCAAAACTTCGTGCAGAAACCTCAAACGCAACCCCCTATTCACGATCATCAACGCGGTAGGCCTGGCCATCAGCATGTCGGTGGGGATCATGATAATCGTATTCTTATCCGAACTATACAGTGTTGATGACTTTCATGAGCAGAAAGACCAGATATATCGAGTAACCACTACCCAACCCGGCCTTATGGGAGATCAAATTGATCACCTGGCAACCGCCTCCTATTTTGTCGCGGATCAGGCCAAATCAGAAATTCCTGAAGTCGAAAAGGTTGCGGTGATGAGTTGGCGATTCAAAGCTGATGTAACTTTTTCCGATAAGCGCGTGGCGTTATCCGGTTTCTATGCGACTCCTTCTTTTTTAGACATACTTTCTTATCCTTTACAAATTGGACATCCGCAATCCGCGCTTGACCAACCTGAATCCGTCTTACTGACGGCCTCTGCAGCCAATAAGCTCTTTCCTGATACTGATCCTATAGGGCAATGGGTTGACCTGGCAGGTCTGGGAAATTTTAATAAAGGCCTGGTTACCGGAATTCTGAAAGACCCACCTGCCAATTCTTATCTGGATTTTGATATCGTGTTACCCATGCAATCCAATCCCATGATCAGCACGCAATTCAGGAGCAATCCAAATAACACCTTTGAAAATTATGTCTACTTATTATTGAATGATCACGCTGATGTGGAGGAAGTAGCAACAAAAATAGCTGCGCTACTGGCGGAACACCCGTATGATATGTCAAGGGTCAAACACACACTGGAACCCATGGGTAGTTTCATTACCGGCGCCAAGATGAATGCCAATGGGCCTACTTTTTCATCCCGTAACGTTGACATGATGGTAGGTTTAACTCTCATTGTCTTATTATCTGCCTGCTTTAATTACACCAACCTCTCACTCGGACGTTCCCTGAGACGACTAAAAGAGATCAGTATAAGAAAGGTGAACGGAGCAACCCGCTCCCAGCTCTTTACACAACTCATTGTAGAAGCTATTTTGGTTTCATTGCTGGCTTTGATACTGGGAATCGCACTTTTTCTCATTGCCAGGCCATTATTATTGTCCCAGGTGAATGACTTGTTACAGGATAGGTCTTTCTTCTTATTGAACCTATCCTGGATCAAGATCAGTTATTTCACCTTGTTCGCGTTGATCATTGGTCTCATAGCTGGGTTTTTCCCTTCCTGGATCCTATCCAGACTTAAGACAAGCCTGTTGCTCAATGATGCCGGAAAGATTAAACTGCTTCCAGGCATGAGTGCGCGAAAGGTATTGATCACCTTCCAATTTAGCCTATCCATCGGTTTGATCATGTGTGCTGTCATGGTGTATCAGCAATACAAGTTTGCCATCCATTATGATCTGGGATTCCAAACCGAAAACATCGTCAACGTAAATATCCACGGAGATTACATGGAGCTACTGGAACAAGACTACAAGTCTTTACCACAAGTGCTTAGCACTGCTCGATCACAAGCAGTATTAGGATTACGTGGTGGGCAATTTGGAAATGCTATCTCTGAGGACTTCCAGGATACGACCATGTATTCCTGCAATTACGTTGGCGGAAACTACTTTGACTTACATGAGTTTACGCCTGTTGAGGGCTCAGTTTTCTTCAAAACTGACAGTGCAAATTCAATCATCGTCAACCAGTCTTTCCTAAAGGCACTGAATCTTGATACTGCCGAAAATGCCATTGGAACCAAAGTAAGACTAAGAGACGACCAACAGACCATTGTTAGTATTCAAGGTGTAGTAAGTGATTTCATGGGTGTATCACTGGATTTCCAAATGCCAGCCCCATTTGTCTTTTTTCCAATGGCTTCCGGTCAAAAAGGCACGCTGGGACTAAAAATTGCGACGGACGACTTACTGGCCACCATGACATTACTTGAAAAATATTATCAAAAATATGACCTTGTACATCCGTTCAATGCACAGCTATACGATGACCAACTGGCGTCCAATTATCAGCAACTCCAATCGAGCTATACGCTCATCTCTCTGCTGGCATTCCTGGCGATTTCCATTTCTACATTAGGATTGATTGGCATTGCGATATATACCCTTGAAAGCCGATTGAAAGAAATAAGTATTCGAAAAGTACTGGGAGCCAATACCCAGAGCCTGATCCTACTACTTTCAAAAGGATTTCTAATCATGATCAGCCTTGCCACCATCCTGGCAGTTCCGGTGGCATTACATGTCGTGGATGAAATGTTATTGCAGTCCTTTTTTCACCGTATTGATATCGGTTTACTGGAAATTTCTTCAGGCTTTGTGATCGTATTGCTGATCGCTGCATTGGCGGTATGCACGCAGGTTCGACGAGTCTCTGTTCAAAAACCATCGGAGTTTCTCAGAGATGAATAACCATTTCCACCATAAACCAGGGTCACTTTCCAAAAGTGATGACATACCCCACAAGGGCATTGATCTGATCTTCATCTAAAATCTGACTAAAGTCAGGCATGATCACGTCTTCATAGCCAGAAACAATCTCAGCATCCGGATCAACAATGGACTCTCTGATGTACTCCTCCGTTTGCCTTGAGGAAACGCCATACAAGTTTGGGGCCAGGCTTTCTATTTCCGGTTCAATGGAATGGCAGCTAGCACAGCCCCTGGTTTCAAACAAGAGTTTGCCGTAGGCCAGGGTGTCTTGTTGGTCTACTTCGGTAAAGTGCTCCCTGACCTCTGCAACGGCCGTATATTCAAAAACGGTCAGTAAAACGATAGAGAGTAAGGCCAGGGAGATGGATATCATCAGAATGGAAAGTCGACGGATAATTTTCTTTTTGAGCATGACACAGATTTATTGAGTTTATTCCAAACGTAGCACCGAGAAAACTTCAGGGTATTCTGATTTGCAAATCAGAACACCTGACTTACGAATTTTGAACTACTTTGTCCTCAATTCTCGAGTATGTCAGAAGTTCTATCATTCAATGATTTGTGGCCGCTATTGATTGGAGCTGCAGCAGTTGTCCATTGCTGCTTTCTAGGAGTGGTCCTGCTAAAGCTTAGTAAAAAGAAGTCCAATCAACTACTTTCGGCGACTCTACTCTTGTTGGCGCTAAGAATGGTGGCCTGCCTCGCCGGATTGATCTATCCGACGATTGAATCCATAGGCATTTACCTTGGGGCCGTCGCTTTTGCTGCTACAGGACCATTAGTACACTTTTATTTAATTGCGCTATGGCATCCTTCGTTTATGTGGCATAAATCCCAACGATTACATTTTATACCTGCCCTACTGATTCTGCTGTCCACGCCATTTGTCAATGTTTATATCATTTTTAGCTTATACACCCTGGCTTTACTTAGCCTGACGATTTATGTAGTCGCAAACTTATTCCGATTGAAAAAGCATAAGGTCCAGTTGGCAACTGATCAGGACAGATGGAAGTGGACCCAACAATTTTTGATCGGAATGATGATTTTGCTCTTCTTGTTTCATGCACAATCTTTCTTCTTTGATGCTACGGTCTATCAAGGCATCATTGTGGGAGCAACTTTTGTTTTGTATGCTATAACGATTTTATCGATCAAACGGGTAAAGCTGTTTATGGCCGAACCGAAGAAACGCGATAAAAAATTGCAGCTCCTGGAACTAGGCCAACAGATTGAAATCCTAATTCGAAAGGAACATGTTTTCACCAATTCATCATTAACTGTAGCGACTATAGCCAAGGAACTCAATGTTCCTGCATATTTAGCTTCTCAAGCGATCAATACACATTTCGAAAGAAGTTTTCCTGAGATTCTCAATGACTTAAGAATCCATAAAGCAGAACAACTCCTTACTGATGCGAGTAAGAGCCACTATACCGTAGAAGCCATTGCCTACGAGAGTGGATTCAGCACTCTATCTGCCTTCTACACCACCTTTAAGAAAGTGAATGAGAAAACTCCTACGGAATATCGAAATGGAAAATGAACGCGGACTTAATTTTCTACATGGGTTGGTCTAGTCCGATTTACTGACTAATAGATTCAGCACCCGCTCATTACCCTCAACGATTTTCCCTTCAAAGTAGGCCATGTCCTGCATAGAAGAAATTACTGCTAATTGATTACCTCGATAAATGTAATTAATGGCATCTCCACTGGTCGCCTGATAGTTCTCAATCAATGTGTTTAAGCGACTTAGTTCTTCCACAAGTTCAAGATCCAGCTCTACCAAAACTCCTGTAACCTGGGCAATTTGAAAGGAATTCAGACTTATATCAGCCGAACGCAAATGAATGCTACCTACGCCAAGAACGAAAATTGTATCGTTTCGCGATTCAATCTCAAAAACACTTTCTCCCAGAATCAGTATTCGTTGGTCATCAGACCTTCTGACTTCTACACGTTCTTTGTAAGAATGACTGTTAAACAACAAGGCAGTTTTGATTTCTTGAGCCAGCGCCTGATCATCCTCGGTATCAATTTCCAAACTAGCTACCGGAATGGAGGCGATTCGATGATCCCCTTCTTCTATTTCTTTCAGAAGATTCAGTCGATAATTCAGCGACCATCGGACCAGAGAATCATTTCGTATAATTTCCTGGTGAATGTTTTCAACGACCCGGAATACCTTCTTTTTCGTCGCTTCGTTTTCACGCCACTGATTGAGAACCAATGCCAATAAGACAGCAAATACAATGGAAATGAATTCAATCAGGATTTTTGAAAAGTTGGCTTTCATGAGTTTTTGTCAATGTTGCGCCTACAACAAACATACCCAGAATTGACATTGGAGTTTTGTGAAAAATAAAGAAATGTCATTTCAGGAGGCCTGAAAATCAGTCATTTAAACTGTTCCTGCAAAACCCCACGGATCTCTTCGAAATCGAATGGTTTCTTAAAAACTCCGGTGATCTTTTTACTGGCCAGTGCCTCATCTATTTCCGCATGATAATTGTATCCGGTAAGCAAGAACTTTGGTTTTTCTTGCAGCAAATCCTCCACTTCATTGAGCATTTGCAATCCACTGACTTCTGGCATTTTTAAATCCGTGACCACCACATCGATCTCGTCCAATTGTTCTTTGATCACTTCAATGCCTTCAGCGGCAGAGCTGGCCGTGATCACATTAAAATCATTGCTGAATAACCGATTCAGGATAAAGAGGTTCATTTCCTCATCATCTACAAATAGCACTGTCTTCATGATTGCGTAAAATTAATCGTAAAACAGGTGCCTTCACCAGGTTTTGAATAGACATGTACACGACCACCATGATCTTGTATGATCCGATAAGAAATCGCCAGCCCAAGACCGGTGCCTTCGCCTACAGGTTTGGTCGTGAAAAAAGGATCACTGATTTTATCCAGGTACTCACGACGGATACCTACTCCATCATCTTTGATCAGCACATCCAGGCCATCGTTACTCACTTCGGTATGGAGTTCAATGGTCCCTTCTTCATCAATGGCTTCTTCGGCGTTGGAAATGAAATTGAGAAAAGCCTGATGCAACCGACCTTCGTTCCCAGTAATTATAGCAGGTTGATCATCATAACTTTTAACTAATGTACCCTTGTATTTAAGCTTATGCTGTAACATCACTACCGTATTGTCCAGAATAGCGTGAATATCACATGTCTCATTCATAGCGTCGGTCTGGCGACTGAAGTGACTCAGGCTATTAACAATAACTGAAGCCCGCGTCAAACCTTCTTTGATCACATTGAAGGAAGCATCCAGTTCCTTCTGATTTCCCTGCGCTGATTTTAAGTCTCGTTCAAGCAGCTCAATCCCTCCTCTTATAAAGTTCAATGGATTATTGATCTCATGTGCTACACCTGCTGATAGCATCCCCAACGAAGCCATTTTCTCTGAATGGATCAACTTTTGCGTCGTATCTTTTAATTGGCTCATGGAGGTGCCCAATTTTCGATTCTTATCCACAATTGCGGTTCTAAACAGGACGGTGAAGATGGACACAATGATGAACACTAAAATACCGCACAGCAAGGCGTGCACGTTATATGCTGACTCGGGTATTAACGATTCAGAATACCCTAAATTCGTGAGGGGCAAGAAAGCGATCAGGATCAAAAAACAAGCGCCCATAAAAATAAACCGATCAGATACCGGGCGATAGAAAAAAGCCAACAAGGGCGGAATGATTAATTCGAAAACTCCCGGAGATAAAATACCTCCGGAATACCAAATCTGATTAATAAAGGCTAGCGTAGCCGTGATGATCGAAAGCCTGAATAAAACGACCAGGTTATTGTAAAAGAAAGAAACTATTCCATAAACAACGAATAATACAAACGCCCCGAATGTGGGTAGATAGATTTCTTCAATCCCCAATTGATAATAATAACTCCCGAAGCCAATGGTGGTCGCGTAGGCAGCTATCATTAAAAACAGATAGAAGCTTTGCTGTCTTTTTAGATAATTTCTTTTGCTCAAAAACTACGTTTTAAAGAACTACAATGATACAACTATCTTATTGAGTAAGCACCATAATCCATGCTAGCCCAGCCTAAAAGGAACATGGTCCTTCCTAATAGGAAACTCATCAGGTATTTCAGGGATTCTCTATCTTTAACCTCACCATCAAACCTTCCATTTAACGTAATCAAACGATATGCAGGCTAAAGTTTCCTCAATTCAAAGGCTTTCTATATTGCTACTTGTATCCTCCCTCCTGACCTTATCTCATCAGACAAAAGCGCAAGTGAAATTTGAGGTAGGACGTGACCTGTTGATAGCGAATTATGATTGCAAAACGGATGTCGACGATTTGCATTCTGTGGCAGCATTTGCCACCCTCTTAAAAATGCCCCAATTCAAGAAGCTTAAGTATCACGCAGTGGCTGGCACCTATGGAACACAGGAAGGACTTTATGTTCCTCCCAATGATCTGTTTCAATTGGCTTTTGACAAAAATTGGTCGGATGCTCATGCCAATTTCCGGCAAGCTGTTTATAAGGTCAGAGATTTGGCCTTAAAAACTTTAAAAAAGAAGGGACACGTATGGTTTGCAGAAGGTGGACAGTCGGATTTTTCCGCCTCAGTAGTCGAGCATATTCAAAAAGAAATCACCGACTTTGAAATTCTGGCGCGCATTCACGTGGTGCAGCACAGTGACTGGAATGAAGAGGTAACGACTCCTGAGAACTTAAAATACGTCAAAAATAATATCCAATACCACAAGATCCCTGATGGAAATGCTGTAGGAAATGGAACTCCCGGATTCCGTTCGGAAGAGGCCGTGAACTGGCAATCATCAGTAAATGATGAAGAGCTGATTGAAATCTGGAACCTTGCTATTGAACTGGGCAGTCAGTACAATGGCAAGGAAGGACGCTATAACAATGAAGCTGTCGCAAAAGGAGGCCTGGATTTTTCAGACACCTGTGAAATCATGTTCATCCTGGGTTACAGTGATTTAAAAGATGCCTCCGCATTTTTCGAAAAATTCGGCACTGCGCCTTGATTCTTGATCTCCGATTGAATTAAATCGTCATTTACGATGTACCCCGAAATGCCATTTAGCTAAGGTCACTCCGCTTCCGCGTACGGCTGAGGGAGTCTTTGCTTAAATATGATATGTCTATTACTGACTCTCAAAGTTTCCATTAATGGAATGACTTCTGTGAATAGAAATTTCAACCTTAGCTTCATGGCGTTGAAGGGTACCTGACCAAGGGGATTTGCTTTAAATCACTCATCCCTCAGCGAATTCACCGGATCATCGGAAGCCGCCGAATAAGACCTGATACCAACACTCACGAAAGCCATAAAAATGGCAATCATTGCTGCAATCAGATAGATATCTATTCCAGGGCTCGTCCTGAATGCAAAATCTGCCAGAAACTGATTGGCTGAGTAATTGATGATTGGAACAGCAATTACCAGAGCAATGAATACCCACAGCAGAAAGCTTTTGGACAGGTGCATCGTGATTTGCTGAATCGTGGCTCCCATCACTTTCCGAATACCAATCTCTTTTCGTCTTCTGCGGATCAGGTAAGAAGCCAAAGCGAACAATCCCAGAGTTGCTAACACAATCGCAATTAAGGCGAATGCCGTAGCAATCGACCCTATTTTCTCTTGCTCCCGATACAGATCATCATAGGCCCCATCCAAAAAGTAATAATTCAATGCGATGAACGAACCACTGTTAGACCAGGCTTCTTTAAGATAGTCAACCGTTTGCTCGGCCTGCCCCGGTTCATATCGGACCAACAGATGCCACCCCGTTCCCTCTTTTCCCATGTTCCAGTGAATAATTGGCTCTATTTCATTCACTAAACCCTGATAGTGATAATCTTTGACCACCCCTACCACCTGATAGGTTTCACCATCTCCACTCGGTTTGATACGCTTGTTGTTCAGGTCCGACCAACCATAAACTTCGTATGCACTTTCGTTGATCAATACCGATGTTGAGTCACTGGCCATTTCCGAATTGAGGTTTCGACCGATCACGATTTCCATTCCCAGCGCTTCCACCGCTTCTGCCGTGGTTGGTGCCTGGCGCATGTGTATTTCGTTGTTGGCATCGGCTACATCCTGAAAGGAATTGTAATTTTCGTTGTAAGAACCCGGCGCCATTTGCATCTGGGCTGCCTGCTTTATAAAACTTTGATTGCGTGCTTCTTGTTGCAATCGCTTGATGGCCTGCTCACCTTTTTCCCAGGATGAAAACGAAGAATAATCCAGACTAACAACAATGATTTCATCCGTCTGAATATTGAGGTTTTGAGACTTCATGAATGCGATTTGCCGCCAGATCACGATAGTTCCCGCTATCAGAACAATAGAAGCTACATATTGAAGTATGATCAACACTTTTTGAACCAGCATCTTATTAGATCCTCTTTGTGAATCACCTTTCAAAGCATTGGAGACCTGACTTCCGATGAGATAGGCGGATGGATAAAGTGCAGTGATCATACCAAGAACAATGGCCAGGAGGATCAACACAGGAAACAATGACAATAATTCTGTCATAGAACTACTGATACCCAAATCAAAATACTGGTTCACAAGCGGAATCGAAAAATAAGAAAAAACAAAAGCTACCAGAATAGCCAGGCAACAGATCATAACTGATTCTATGGTGAATTGCCAGATCAGCTCCTTCCTTCTGGAACCCATTACCTTCCTTATGGCCACTTCTTTTACCCTATTCAGTGACTGTGCGGTTGACAAGTTGACAAAGTTGATGAATGCGATGAATGAAATCGCCAACGCAATGATCAACAGCAAGGTTCTGACACTCGCTTGTCCTGCAAATTCCGCATAAAAATCATTGAACGAGACTGGATAAAATACTGCTGGATTTCCTGCAGGCAGAAAATTGGCTACACTGACCTGGTTCAGCTTGTCTTGGATCATGGAAGGTGTTACTCCTTCCCGAAGTTCTACGAAAGCCGTCATGAACGTATTGTGCCAGTCACCTGCTTCATCAAGCCAGGCAGGCCGATGATGCTCCCAGGAAGTCAACACTTCAAACTCCAGACTTGAATTGGATGGAAAATCATTGACGACCGCCCCAACAATGTATTGGTTTTCACCATCAGCTGTCGTAAGCACCTGCCCCACTGCTTCTTCATAACCAAAAAACGACTGAGCTACAGTCATGGATATGACGATGTGATCTTTGGATTTTAAAGCCTCATGGAGATCACCCTCCAAAACCTGAAAAGTCAACATGTCGGCCAGGTCCGCATCCACATAAGTAAATCGATAATTGAGTTTCTTCTCTTCATGGGTAAGCCATTTACGATGTGGAGAAAAAAACCTGGAAGCACGTACAACTTCCGGAAGGTCTTCCTTCAATTTTTCGGCAGCAGGCGTTCGTGTTTGATAATAGCTCCCATAGGCTTCCGTGTTCTCTGCCAGAAAATAGAGGTTGTCCTTTTTGACATGGAAGGAATCAAATGAATTTTCGTAATCCACCACTCGGTAGAGTATAATAGATGCCGCTAATCCAAGTGACAACCCTAATAAGTTGATCAGGCTGTAGTTACGGTACTTTAGTAAATTCCGGTAACCGATTTTTAGGTGATTGTTAATCATGATGTAAGTTTTTGACCGTTGAAAAAAAGGCTTGAACAGATACGGTCGCAACAATTGAAAGCAGTCCCTATAAAAAAGCAATCTGGCCATGAAGACCGAGCGCGTTTCCAGGCGATCTTCATAGATCTCATGGAGATCACCGATCATGTGTTCAACCAGTTCTGGCACCCACACCCTGGACAGCCACTTTAATGGCCATTTCGGAGTATTCATTGCCTACTTATTGAGGTCCAATACAACTTGCGGAATGGCAGACCAAAGTTGTGACCTAACATCACGGATCTCTTCCAGCGTCTGCACACCAATGGGAGATATCTGATAATAGCGTTTCCGCTTCCCTCCTCTTTTTTGTGTGGGCTCACCCAATCTGGAATCAATGAAGCCTTTGTCTTCCAGTCGTTTGAAAGCAGTTTGTAAAGCTCCGATGCTGATCCCTCGATTCAATCGGGTTTCCATCTCATTTTTGATGGCTACTCCGTATGCATCTTCATGCAATGCTGCTATAGTCAGCAAAACCAATTCCTCAAATTCACCTAGTTGGGACTTCCTCATGTCACACGTTTTCGTATCTGACAAACGATTAATTTCTCAATAGTAGTTTTAATCCGATTAAATTCCTAATCGCAGTTAATATATTTAATTCCAATTTGCAGTTTTAATGCATGTCTAGCCAAAATGTTCTGTTCTTTTTCATTGATAGATCAGGAAAAGCACGCAAAAGAGATTCCTTGGTCAGGCAACTTGAAATTTTCTAGCTTCTTTCGGAGTTTTATGCCATAATATTCTAGGGTGACGTGCTTATTAGGGCATATTCTAAGCATTCGTTTTCCCTTGAATTAATAACCATTGCCAATACAATTACTACTAAATCCTTAGTTCCTCAATTTCTTCTTGATAGTCAAATTGCAGGTCTTCGTGTAAGCCACTGATGGCTTTTTCGAGTTTGATGAGCTGTCGGTTATAGAGGTTGGATAAGGCTGTACTTCTGGCAAAGGACACTCCAGTGTCTTTCAGGGTGCTGCAAAAATGAATAAGTAGTGCGATCTCCGTTTCTTTCTTCTTCGAGTATTTGATGAACTTTTGGGTGATCCTCAGGGTCTTCCGAATGGACTTTTTGGCGTAATAGAGATTGCTATGCAGGTCACTGAGCCCCTCCTCTATCTCTTCTTTGGCCATTGAGATATAGCCTTCCTCATAGTCTGCTTCAAACAACAGGTAATGCAGCAATTCTTTGTTTTCCAGTTTGTATTTGGCCATGCGCAGAATGATCTCATGAAGTTGCTCTTCCGGTAGTTGTTTGAGCTCTTTCTTAATTTCCGTGATCGTGGCTGCTTTCATGAGAGCAATATTAGCCGATTAATGGTATTGAGTAGAATATCTGTTGTTTTAGTAACCCGGATTTGAAACGGAAAAAGTTGACTGAAAACCAAGATAAAGAAGAGCATGTCACATTGAGCCTGCCTTGTTGGCAGACAGACTCGTCAAAATGTGTAATATTAGGATTTGAAAGGCCCGGGGACGCTCAGTTAAATAACATTCATGGGTCTTTTTTAGTCTACCGGAATTCTTCTGATCGAATACACAAACTATTCACTATCCATGAAATACCTAACCACTACCCTATTCTGCCTGATCTTGATGTCCTTATCTTTATCAGCACAACAATCCTCATCACCAACCATGAACAGCGCATTTTTTTCCATTGACCAATTGGAAAAGGAATTACAAGACTCTGGCAGACCCTGGTTGCCTTTCTTGCAGGGGGAAAATGTACTTGCTGGTTTATACTTCCTGAACGCAGGTAGCGAGGACAATCAACAACCTCATGAAACGGATGAAATCTATTACGTCCTCAGCGGAGCAGCCATGTTTGAGGTAGATGATGAAAAACGCCCTGTCAAAGCAGGCGACGTGTTATTCGTGAAAGCGGATATCAATCATCGGTTCTACGATATTGAGGAAGACTTGAAGCTTTTGGTATTTTTTGATCAGTAAGGAAAAACCTTATGCCCTGGCCTTTTCTTCCATCAATGCCTGATACTTCTGCAAGATGAAATATAGCTCGTCCGGCTTAAACGGTTTCGATACAAAATCATCCATGCCACTGGCAATGATCTTGTCGTGGACATTAGAGTAGATGTCCGCAGATAAGGCCACAATCGGAATGTCCTGATTGCTGTCTCTCTTTTCTCTGATGGTCCTGGTCACCTCGTACCCATCCATTTCAGGCATCTGAATGTCCAGCAAGATTAGGTTAAAGGTTTGTTGTTCGATAATCTCAAGCGCTTCTTTTCCACCTTCGACACTATGATAAGCCACTTGCCACTTCTGCAGGAACTGCTCAAGTACTACGCGATTCATCACATTGTCATCGACCACCAATACATGCAAGTCTTCCAATGGCAGGTATTCGATCTCTTCTTTGCTTCGTCGAGCAGCATCCTGGTCCTTGATCTTCTCAAAGTTCAGACAAAATGAGAATTTGGACCCTTTACCCAATTCACTCTCCACTCGAATGTTGCTATCTTGTAATTCTAGCAAGCGCTTGCTGATGGTCAAGCCTAATCCGGTTCCTCCGAATTTACGTGTAGTACTTGAGGTTGCCTGAGTGAAGGTCTCAAAAATGGCTTCCAGTTTATCCTGTGGAATCCCTACACCGGTATCGGAAACTTCAAAACACAATTCGATCGACTTTTCATTCTCGGATTCTGTGAAGATCCTAAGCACTACCTCACCTTCATTGGTAAACTTGATGGCGTTGCTAATCAGGTTGTTGAGTACCTGCGATAACCTTCCCGGATCTCCTTGCAAATAGCGATCTATGCCATTGGCAATATTGACTTGAAAGTCGATGGTTTTTTCCTGTGCCTTAGACTGAAACAGCACATTGATGTTATGGATCAGGTGAGGGAAATCGAATTCTGCATTTTCCAACTGAATCTTTCCTGATTCGATCTTATTCAGGTCCAGGATATCATTGATCAGTTGAACCAGGCTGTCTGCTGCGTATTTGAGGCTATTCAGATTTTCCAGCTGTCCTTTATTTTGGTTCTCTTCCAACAAAAGATGTGTGGTACCGATGATCGCATTCATCGGAGTACGTATCTCGTGGCTCATCACCGAAAGGAATTCTGACTTGGTTTTGGCCGCCTGTTCCGCTTCACCCTTGGCTTTTTCAAGTTGATCATTCTGGACTTTCAACTCTCTCGTTCGAGCCACAACCTCTTTTTCCAGCTCTTCTTTTTGCTGAGTTTCGAGTTCGGTGCGCTTTTTATACTCATCCAGTAATTGCCCCTGTGCTTCTCGTTTTTCGGCTTCAATCAGGCGCATTCGCTTTCCTAATCCAAGAGAGAAAAACAAGATCTCTGCCGTAAACCCTACTCGTGCAAAATTACCCCAGGTCTCACCCGAATCCCAGATAAATATATCGACCATCGCTCCTAATGCCATCACCACACTGCCTAATACCAGATAGTTGACCATCTTGTGCTTAGAAAATGTAATGGCAATGGTCGCGAGGAACAAGGCCACAATATCAATGAACACGACAATGCGCAACATGTCCATGATCAGCCTCATATCAAAAGTCGCCGTGTAGACACTGATAGAGACAAAGAAAAGGATGAGGTTTCCTATGGCCAGGTTTCTTAACACCTTATCCCAAAAGGGCACGGTTTTCGGTGTTTCCAGAAATTCCTTTAAAAACATGTAATAGCCAAGTGGCGCGAGGTAGAGCACATTGATGAAATAACTTGACAGCAATGGCTTTTCCGTAAGGATGAGCTCCCTTATCGTCCCTTCTACCATCAGATAAAAGATGGCGATAGACATTAAATACAGACTATATCCCAGTCCTGCCCGATCCCGGAAATACAGGAAGACCAACAGGTTATAGAGCACCATGATCCACAGGAACCCCTGAAACAGCATATTGAAGATGTACCGATCTGTATATTCTTCCAACATCCGGAAGGGACTCTTCAACTGAAACAACTCAAAATTGTGTTCGTGGATCTCCTGGGTGATCTTGAAATAGATATTTTTCTCTACACCATAAGGAAGTTGTATCGGGGCGTAGTAGGAACCTTTGGTCATCATTTTCTCCGATGAAGGCACCATGTATCCTGTTTGATTCCCCAGAATACCTAAACGCTGCCTAAAATCGTAGATCCTAACCCGATCATTACGATGAAAGAACAAGAGCCAGGTGAGCTTAGTGCTATCAAAATTGATGATGTTCATCTTGCCCCAATAGGCTGACTCCCGATTGAATTCTTTGTCGTATTCTGAAAGTGGGGCAAACTCCGTTTTGAAGATCACTTCCGTTAATTCGTAGGTATTAGAAGGGTCTTCCAGGATTTCAATGTGATCCATCAAATTGAAAAGGCCATCGTTATCCCTGCCGATTGCAAGGGCATCCTGAGCGTTCGCTTCATAACAAAGCAAACCCAATAAAAGGGCACAAAGGGTTAACCGGAAATCTATCAGAGCACTCAATTCAAATGGCAATACAGGCAAAAATTGAGATTTCTTATGCTCAATTCCAAACTTTAGGGCCGCTTTCGGGGGATTATCTGAATTATCCCGTATTTCTCATGGCTCCTGCCAGTGCGTTGATCGTCAACATCAAACTGGTTTGTGTGGCTGCAATATCAGAATTCGCCTCCTTTTTCATCGTTCGCCATTCCTCCAATAACCGCACTTGATTTTCATGCAATTTTTTCATCATTTCAGATCGCAGTTGATTAGAATAGTGGTGATTTTTCCTTCTCTCCACCAGCGGGCGTTCCAACAAATGATTCAAATGTCTTTTGGTCAGACTCAGTTCATCGAGGAACATCTTCAAGAATTTATCTTTAAGTGCTTCATCTTCTACAAGATTGGCGTAGCTGGCGATAACTTCTTCTTCCGTTGCCGCGAGACTGGTATCTACATTGGTGAGCACATACCGAATGAAAGGATCGGTACTTGTGGCTTTTTTAAATTGCTGATAATCTTCGGGTCGTGTATTCTCCAGAGACTCCAACGTACTACCAATACCATACCAGCTAGTCATATGGCAACGTGCCTGACTCCATGAAAAGACCCACGGAATAGCTCTTAAATCAGAAAGGCTCTGGGCACCGGTACGTTTCGCAGGCCTGGACCCGATTTTACTGTTTTCAATCGCATCAATTGGCGTTGCTTGTCGGAAATAAGGAATGAAGCCTTCCTCATTCATCAATTCCTGATAGCGTTTCTTGGTTTCCGTGGCCAGATGCTCCAATATTTCCTCTTGTGGATGTGGATCCCCTTCAGCGGCAGATTGCTCAATTGACTTACGCATGGTACTCGCAGCTAGCAATTCCAGATTGTATGCGGCATTTACCTTATTGGCATACTTCTGACTGATCGTTTCCCCTTGCTCCGTCAGGCGAATATCTCCGGTGAGTGATCCATGTGGTAACGCACCTATGAAATAATGGGTTGGCCCCGCTCCACGACTGATTGAACCGCCTTTGCCATGGAAAAACTGCAAATGAACGCCATGTTTTCTACCAATGGCACTAAGCCGAGTTTGTGCTTTGTACAATCCCCATTGACTGGCAATGATCCCTCCGTCTTTATTGCTATCACTGTACCCAACCATGACTTGTTGTTTGGGAATATCATTGGTGGTCTTAGCACGATAAGCAATGCTTCTTTGTGTGAAAGGATGACTTAAGAACTGATCCAGGATCTCCGGTCCATTTTCCAAATCTTCTATTGTCTCTAATAAAGGCACAACAGGTATCTTAGAAACCAAACCCTCCTCTGTCCTTTCTATCAGTCCGGCCTCACGCTGCAAGACATAAACAACTAGTAGATCGGACAGTGACCGGGTCATACTGACGATAAACGAACCAATCCCCGCTACACCAAATTTGGATACATGACCTTCAATCACTTTATGTACAGAAACGACTTTGCCAGCCTCTTCTGTTAATTGGACATTTCCTGGCAAAAAAGGCCGATTGGATTCCAATTCTTTGTTCAGGAAATCAATACGCTCCGTCTCAGACCAATTGGCAAAATCAGTAGATTTCATTTGACTTGCTTCCAGCAATTGTGAAATCGCTTTATCGTGAAAGTCACTATTTTGTCTGATGTCAAGCTTGGCCAGACAAAACCCGAAGATATCAAGCATTCTTCTGGCCACTGTTACATCGTCATAAGCGATGGTCTTCGCTCCATAGGCTACCAGGCTCTCCTGCAATAGTCGTAGATCTTTTTTCAACTCTGCAGAACGCATATAGCTACCTTTTAGGTCAGCCAATTCTGTCGCGTGGCCCCGTTTAGTATCTACCGGCAGTTTCGTGATCATTAGATTAATGTACTGTCGGAAAGCTTCACCCGTGTTCCGGTCCAGCGCTTCTTGTCCCCGCTCCCCCAGTTGTTCTACCATCTGCAGCGCACGATCTTTCAACGCCGGCAATGCCTTGTCCAGAGGCAAGCTAAAACTAAGTCTAGTGACAAGCTCAGAAAGCTTTCTTCGAATTACGACGAACGCATTAAGACGAAGCATCAGCAACGTATGCTGGGTAACTTCAGCGGTCACCAAAGGGTGCCCATCCCGGTCGCCTCCTACCCAGTTTCCAAAAGTGAACCCTGGTAATGCATTTTGATCGAGTAGTTCTTGCTTATCATAACCCAGATGCGACCAGGCTTGCAATAAGCGGCGATCCACCATAGGAATGACACTTGGAAAAACGTTCACCAGGTAATGCAAGACATTACGTAGTTCATCTTCTACCCGTGGTTTCTCAATATAGATCTCTCCAGTCTTCCAAATTCGATACAGGGTCAGTTTGATGTTGTGACGTATGTTTTCTATTTCATCCTCCGTATACATCTGATTTTCTTTCTTCACCAGCAGCAAATACAGTTCACGATAATGCTCAAGCACCGTGGACCGTTTGGCTTCTGTGGGGTGTGCCGTGAGTACCGGTTCAATGTTAGTGGCAATGATTTGTTGAATAATGGCTTCTTTGGAAGTACCCTCATCAATCAATCGACGGATGTTATCAGACCAGAGTCCTCGCACGTCGGCATGTGCGTTTTTACCTTCAATTTCTCGCCGGGATTGTACTGCTCCATTAATCTCAACGATGTTCACCAATTGAAAAACCAACGAATACAATTGGATCTGTCGGTCGGTCATCTCAGCGGCCCTAGTATCTTCCTCGTTGATCAAGGGTACTGCATTGGCCATTTCAAGTTCGCCATTGTCGGCCAGTACCTCCTTAAGCGCAATAAGTAAAAATTCCAGATCCTTGTAGGGCTTCCCTAATTGCTCCTGTAGTAATTTCAAGGTTGAATTCATGAGAGATTCGGATTATTCCATTTACAATATTCAGTACATCATCAGTAGCGGTAGGCTACGCTGATCATGGCAAACTAACCGTCTCACATTCCGAAAGAAACTGAGGTTTCTCACATTGGAACATGAGTTTAAAAGCCTGGCTTTTGGGAATGCTGCCTATCGGGGTGGTGGCAATTTTAATCACTTCTGGGGAACTAGAAAACAGTTCATTTTAAGACATTTCATGCAAACGATGATTTTTTCTGAAAAATTGTTGATCAAAATCGCATTAAAATTGGTTGTGTTAACAAAAGAGCTTTCGCAACGGGTCAGGTAAGCTATCTTTGCGGCCCTAAGTTTAAGCGCTAAGTAACATGAATAATCGAAAATTCCTTCCAGCTGTTATCATTGTTGCGATCTCGTTGATCGTAATTTTTTCCCTTTCCAACAGTATTTTTTATACCATTCAGGCAACAGAGAGAGCAGTAGTGTTTAAAAAATTCTCTGGTGGACTGGATAAGAGAAATATCATCTTGCCCGGATTTCATGTCAAGGCACCCTGGAACGATATCTATCGCTATGATGTAACGGAGAACCAGATAGAAGAAAAAATGGATGTTCTCGACAAGAGTGGCCTTAATATCTCTGTAGACATCACTGTACGCTTTCATCCGATGTATGACAGCATTGGAGAAATCCACGAGACATTTCAAAGAGAGTACGTCCGACGACTAGTTATTCCTGAAGTACGGTCTACAGTTCGCCAAGTAATGGGTCGTTATACGGCTGAAGAGATCTATTCTACTAAACGACCAGAAGTAGAAGCTGCCATCACCAAAGAAACCGAAGCCACCTTGGGCGCACCGGGTAACAATGTGGTCATGCGTGCTTTGTTGATCCGTTCCATCTCGTTGCCTGATCAAATCCGACAAGCCATCGAGAACAAACTAAAACAAGAGCAGGAGGCCCTCGCCTATCAATTCCGATTGGATAAAGAAAAAAGTGAAGCGGAAAGAAAACGAATCGCGGCAGAAGGAGAAGCCCGCGCCAACGAAATCATTAACAATAGCCTTACGGACAATCTGCTAAAAATGCGGGGAATTGAAGCTACTCGAGATCTGTCTAATTCACCTAATTCGAAAGTTGTCGTCATTGGTAGTGGAAAAGACGGTATGCCATTGATCCTCGGAGGAAACTAGTCCGCCTTGGTAGAAATGATTAATTTTAACCCATCAATCAATTTTAATAATTCTTGTATATAAATGTCTAAGACTGCTGAAATTAAGTTTGGAGATAATAGCTTCGAACTTCCTGTCATTGAAGGTACGGAACAGGAGCAAGCCATCGATATTAGTAAATTTCGAGGTACCTCGGGTTTGATCACCATCGATCCCGGATTTAAAAACACAGGTTCTACAACAAGTGCAATCACTTTTCTTGATGGTGAAAAAGGAATCCTAAGATATCGTGGATATCCCATCGAGCAATTAGCAGATCAATCGACATTTCTGGAAGTTTCTTACCTGTTGATCTATGGTGAGCTTCCCAGTGTAACACAATTGGAAGATTTTCAGCAGCAAATTACCAATCACACATTGGTCCATGAAGATTTCAAGAAGTTATTGGATGGATTCCCATCTACTTCTCACCCCATGGGTGTTTTGTCTTCTTTGGTTACGGCTTTGACTGCTTTCTATCCTCAGAGCCTTGATCCTACCCGATCTAGTGAAGAGGTGAATTTGAGCATCATTCGCATCATGGCGAAAATGCCAACGTTCGCAGCATGGTCTTACAAGAATCAAATGGGACATCCGGTGACTTATCCGGATAACAGCCTGGATTATTGCAGCAACTTCCTAAAAATGATGTTTGGACTTCCTTCGAACGATTACACCATTGATCCGGTAGTAGCGAAGGCATTGGACAAACTGTTGATTTTGCATGCGGACCATGAACAAAACTGTTCTGCTTCCACGGTAAGAATTGTTGGCTCTTCTCAGGCGAGCTTATATGCTTCACTTTCTGCAGGTATCAATGCCCTATGGGGACCACTTCATGGCGGTGCCAATCAGGCGGTAATTGAAATGTTGGAAGGCATCAAAGCAGATGGCGGAGACACAAAGAAGTGGATGGCCAAAGCCAAAGACAAAGACGATCCATTCCGATTGATGGGCTTTGGACACAGGGTCTATAAAAACTTCGATCCTAGAGCGAGGATCATCAAGAAAGCTGCTGATGAAGTATTGGATGCACTTGGTGTAACTGATCCTGTATTGGACATTGCTAAAGGTCTGGAAGAAGAAGCATTGAGGGATCAGTACTTCGTGGACAGAAAGCTTTATCCGAACGTAGACTTCTACTCTGGCATCATTTACAGGGCATTAGGTATCCCAACTGAGATGTTTACGGTTATGTTCGCTATTGGTCGTCTACCAGGTTGGATCGCACAATGGAAGGAAATGCGTGAAAACAAAGAGCCGATCGGAAGACCAAGACAGGTTTACACAGGCGCTAACGAGAGAGATTATGTTGATCTAAGCAATCGCTAAGATCTAATACATCATAATATGAGAAGGACGCTTGAAAAGGCGTCCTTTTTTTGTGAATGTACTTTTTCCATCCCTAAGACCCGGGAAAAGTGCATGCATCTGTGTCTTCATAGATAACGCGAAGTGCACAAAAAAGATCGATCTGTTTAAACAGGCTTAAAAAGATCTTTATTTTGGCCTAAGCTTCAAGATATTCAAGTGGATTAACCTTGAAGGAATTCTTTAATCCCAGTAGTTTCCTACTTCATTGACGTTGGATTCTTGTTTTGCTATTTCCATGTCGTTCATTTCGTCACTGCAAGCCACAACTCCTAGAATTATGATTGCCATCCATATTAATCGTTTCATACATAAAAGATATTGATCTTCAGACAAAACTCAATCATAGATCCCCTATTCGAAATGGATGAATGCTTCAAAGTCCTCCTGCCGGTCTTCGAAGATGGAGAACAAAAAAAACCGACCCAGGTGGACCGGCTTATTGGATTCTGATGTCTTTGACTTAAGCATTCGTCATTGCGAAGAATGAAGCAACCTATATTGTCAAACATACTTCGGATAACAATCAAGATTACTTCGTGGCCTCGTAATGACGTATCACTTCTCTTAAGTGAATGACATTATTTTAGACCTGCGAATAATCAATAACTCTCCACTGGTGGTGCTCCTGCGGCTTCCATGGATTCCGCAAGTTTGGGCATCACATTATTCACAATATCATCTAACTCCGCTCGAATGGAAGTCAGTTGCTTTTTTCCAATCTCCAGGCTGGATTTGTGCATCTCAGTGGGGCCATGGGTCGTGCTGGCACCTCTTGCCGCATAGAAAAAGCGATCTCTTGGTGTAGGCATAGATGTTTCCCCTGCTCCTATCACATTTTTCGCCTCATTACCATCGAGCTGAGAGTTGAGTTTTAATAAACGCATTCTGGCATCATAAAGCTCCTTCATCAGTCCGGTCACAGGCTTTTCTGCTCGGGACAATGCGGTTTTCATGGCCTTGACCTTGTCCATGGCATTGCCCATGTCCACCCCTACCTGACTCATCGCTCCTCGATAATCCTCCAATGAAGTGATAAAAGCTGCAATCTCTTCATGGCTAGCCGGAGGTAAAGCAGTCTCTTTCCATAGAGGCTTCACTTCAAACGATTGAGGAGCAGACAGCTCCGTCATGACCCCATCCACTACTTTATTGAGGGTCACTGAATAGCTTCCTGGAACTGCTGGGAAGCTCCTGTTTCGCCCCCTTCTTTCTAACTGAACGACACCTTTATTCATTGTGCTTAGGTCCCAACTCACGCGAGTAATTCCAGACTTATTCTTTCCTGTGATTCGATTGATCACTTTACCGCTACCATCTTTCACTACCAGCACGATCTGTGGTTTTTCCTGCCAGCCCTCTTGTTCTAAGGCATCCCAACCAGGGAAAGGCACATCACTCTTCGACTTGTTCAAGTCCTTCTCTCTCTTTTTACGTTCAGCACTTAGCGTGGTGATTTTATCCTTGAGGTAATAGGTGAAGGTGGCACCATAATCTGGGTTTTCAGCCGAATAGATGGCTCCTTGAGAACCAACGGCGGAAAATTGATCGTACCAATAGGCATCACGAACGGAAAACAACTTTGCTTCAGCATCAAGATCCGAAGCGTTCATCTCTCTTATTGGTGTGATGTCATCCAATACATAGAAGCTCCTTCCAAAAGACGCTCCTACCAGGTCATTTTCTCTACGCTGAATGGTCAGATCGCGGAATGAAATCGTAGGTACACCACTTTTTAGCTTGATCCATTTTGAACCGCCATCTTTGGTGAAAAAGATGCCAAATTCTGTCGCCACAAATAACAGGTCTCGGTCAACATGATCCTGTACTAATCTCCAGGTCAGATGCTTCTCAGGAAGATCACCACTCATCAACGTCCATGATTTACCCTTGTCGGTACTCTTAATCAGGTAAGGCTTAAAGTCTCCGTTCTTATGGTTGTCCAAAGCCGCATAAACGACATTCGCATCGAACAGATCGGCACGTACATCGTTCACGAATGGTCTGGCTGGGAGCCCTTTAACCCGACTCAATTCAAATTTGGACCAGTTCTGTCCCCCATCTTCGGTTACCTGAATGATCCCATCATCCGTACCAGCATAAATCAATCCTTGTTGCTGAGGTGATTCTGCCAACGACGTGATGGTGCTGTAGAAAGACATGGCGTACAGATCCCATGGATTCTCATAACTCTGCAAACGCCCCATGATAGGCAATGAGATGCGCTCTTCCTGACGTGTCAGGTCCCCAGAAATAGCCGTCCAGGCATCTCCCCTATTTTCAGACTTCCATACCCTGGAGGAAGCGTAGAAAATGGTGGCAGGATCATGTGGGCTGACCAGGATTGGGGCATCCCAGTTGTAACGTTCTTCTACCTCACCCTCTCCAGGCTGTGGTGCGATATATACCTGCTCTCTGGTGATCTGGTCGATACGGTGTAAGACACCATGTTGGCTCTGTGCATAAGTAATGTTCGGATTGCCCGGCTCGATCGCCGACTGATGGCCATCTCCGCCAAGTGTTTTCCACCAATCTGAGTTTCTGATACCCGTAGAATTAGGTGTACGGGATGGTCCACCATGTGATCCATTGTCCTGGGTACCTCCATAGATGTAGTAAAACGGCTCAGAATCGTCTACTGCCAGCTTATAGTATTGGGTGATCGGCATGTTATTGATGAAATTCCAGTTCTCGGCTAAATCATAAGATTGATATAATCCGCCATCTGTACCGAGCAGAATGTAATTGGGGTCACTGGTAAACGCAATCGCGTGGCTATCTGAATGAACACCCTGCCTTTTTAATCTCCGATATGACTTACCGTGATCATCGGTAACCAGCATGCTGTTGTTCGCCAGGTACAAACGACCTTCATGGTGTGGGGATGCATAAAGCTCCTGGTAGTAATGAGGTCCCGTACCTCCGGAAACTGCATCAGATTGCTTTTTCCAGGTTTTGCCTTTATTGGTAGACATGTAAATGCCACCTTCTCTCAAATCCTCTTCGATCGCGGCATAGATCACATCCGAATTGAATGGTGAAATGGCCAATCCCATTTTACCCAGATTTGAGCCCGGAATGCCAGAAGTCAATTTCTCCCAGGTCTCGCCACCGTCTGTACTTCGATGCAAGCCAGATCCAGGGCCTCCACCCATATATGCAGCTACGGTTCGGTGACGGTCCCAGGTCGCTGCATACAGCCAATCCGGATTATTAGGATCAATAACGATATCCGTAACCCCAGTCCATTCGCCTTCTCCCAGTGTTTTTTTCCAGTTGGCGCCACCATCAGTACTCTTATACAAACCACGTTCTCCACCACTGGACCAAAGTGGTCCCTGAGCGGCCACCCAAATCACATCAGGGTTTTCAGGATGTACAATGATCTTTGAAATGTGATTCGAATTGGCAAGGCCCAGGTTTTTCCAGGTCTTTCCATCGTCTTCACTTTTATAGATTCCGTCACCAAAACCAACATGTCGACCACCAACATTTTCGCCGGTACCGACCCAGATGGTGTGTGGATTGTTAGGATCAATGGTGATACACCCTATACTATAAACAGATTGGTCATCGAATATGGGATCCCAGGTCACGCCTCTGTTTTGAGTTTTCCAAACTCCTCCCGATCCTACAGCAACATACCAGACGCTTTCATTGGTCGGATGAATGGCGATATCAGAAATCCTTCCGGAAGTAAATGCAGGACCGACACTCCTAAATTCGAGTCCCGCAAACAGTTTTGCATCTAGTTCCTGGGCATATGACGCCACAGTGAATAATGCAAGTATTGTCAATAGTACAATTCTCTTCATTTCCTAAATTGGTTAGATGATTACCAATAAAGAACAAGAACACAGAGAATCAAAGAGCTAATTGATCAAGTGCTAATTTTTGTATGTAAGCTGCCTGGAAACGGGTTAAATAATTAACAAGCCTTAGGACTGATCAAAAGTCATAAAAGCTTCAATTTTATCATCTGAAATCCGCCAATGTTCTCCTTTTGCTTGATACAAAGTGATCAAAGCAAGTAATTCGAGCGGACTTTCGCCTCCGACATGGAGACTTTCATCCTCTGCACGCCAGGAATCACCCTGTTTCGAAATTGCAAATCCCATTTCTTTGATCAATTCAAAAACAGGTGGCTCTGTATTTCCGGCAGCCATTAAATGGTATTTATGATTGGTCTTTGGTTCTAACTTGTCCTGGGCCATCTTAGGTTGTTTTGAAGGTCATCTATTCACAATTAATTTTCTTGTTTGCTCCTGACCACCAGCCAGTACCTTTAAGACATAAAGGCCATTCTCCAGGTGATCCGGAATAACCATCTGCCAAACTCCATCGGCAAGAAACGTCACTTCTGTAATATTCACCTGCTGTCCAGAAATACGATTAAATGAAATTTCATCAATATCTTAATTCACATAATTAACGAAATAATTTAAATCAGTTGGATTGGGGCTTACAGACCACTCAAGAGGAATGACTTCACAAGGAATAGCAGGATCCTGAACTTCCAACTGCGTGATTACATAGGTACATTCCGCGGTAGATTGTACCCAGGAACTATCGCTTTGTGATGTAGTAATATTGGTTACTGTTTCACCGGAAGGGAATGAATAGACTTTTTCTCCCAGAGTTAGGCTGCAAGTTCAATCCCTGATAAAGGTTTTGGTGATCAGTGTTTTGTTCTATACGAATCAGGGTCATGCACGTCACATGAACATCTGTTCGATCAATAACCTCTACCCTAAAAAATAAATTGGATTAATATCGTCGATTCAGAATTTCTGATAAGATCACCGCTTTCTTAGCTTCGCTGGGAGATTTCAGCATGTTTCTGAGTTCGGAAGCAATTTCATTTTCTTCCTCCTGTCTTTCAAAGCGCTTCATTTTGAAATGCTCGTCACGCTCGTAAGAAATATGTGCTCCTTCTGCTTCCTGTATGGAGCGCTCATAAATGGCGCGGCTTTCATCGTCAGCAAAATGTCTTTTCTCTCCTTCCAGTCTGATTTCCTCTTGAAGCGTTGGTCTGGCTGGAGAACTGACTGGCTGGACAACAGGTTCTTCAGTTTGTCTTTCTTCTGTTTCTTGCCTCTCGTGTTCCTCGGTGAATTCTTTCAATAATTCCTCAAAGGATGCAGGGGCCTTCCTCCTGGGAGATTGCTCATCAGCCGTCTGAAGAGGTGATCGAGGCTTCTTTTCGGGCTCTTTCTTCTTCATAGCCCTGGAAATCAGATAAATAGCCGCGAAAGCCAGGTAAACCCATATTTTAAAATCTTCCATAGGAATCGTTTCGAATGTGGAAATTTAATCTAGTCACAGGTAAGTTAAAACTCAGGGAGGTAATTATTTTTGCTGGCTGTGAAATGAGGGACGGACGTATGAAGGCAACTGTTTAGTCGGATGCGGCATATTTCTCCGAACCTGATACCTATCCATACCCTATGCAATTAACTCGCCTGGAGATCAAAGGTTTCAAGAGCTTCGCTGACAAGGTCGTCATCAATTTTGATGAAGGGATCACCGGAATCGTGGGTCCCAATGGGTGTGGTAAATCCAATGTAGTAGATTCTATACGCTGGGTATTGGGTGAGCAAAAAAGCAGGGTGTTGCGATCCGACAAGATGGACAACATCATCTTCAATGGAACCCGTAACCGGAAACCTACGCAGCTTGCAGAAGTTTCCTTGACTTTCAACAATACCAAAAACCTGATCCCTACGGAGTATTCTCAAGTGACCATTACCCGTAGGTATTATCGATCTGGTGAAAGTGAATATCTCCTCAATAACGTAGCCTGCCGCCTTAAAGACATCACCAACCTCTTTTTAGATACAGGAATTGCCTCCAATAGCTATGCCATCATCGAGTTAAAAATGGTAGATGACCTGCTCAACGATAAGGACAATTCCAGACGTGCCTTATTTGAAGAAGCAGCGGGAATTTCCAAATTCAAGATCAGGAAGAAGGAAACACTGAAAAAACTCAGCGATACGGACGATGACCTGGCCCGTGTGGAAGACTTGCTCTTTGAGATCGAGAAAAACCTGAAATCACTGGAGCGTCAGGCCCGGCAAGCGAAGAAATACTACGAGATCAAGGAAGAATATAAGATCACAAGTATTGCCCTTGCACATATCACCATCAAGTCGCTCAATGAGATCCATGACAACATCAATGAGCAGTTGACCAATGAGAATGACAAGAAAATCTCATTGAACAAGCAGCTTTCAGAGAAAGAAGCGTTGATCCAGCAATTCAAAACGGAATTAGTAAGTAAAGAGAAACTCCTGGCCTCTCGTCAGAAAACATTGAACGAGCATGTTCACAAGATCCGTCAGTATGAGAGCGATAAGAAGATCCGAAATGAGCGGCAGAGGTTTCTACAGGATAAGGTTGAGAACCTGAAAGAACAGATCTCACAGGACAAACAGAGCAGCGAGCGTGCCTCCTTCTCAATCATTTCTCTGGAAAATGAAAAGGAGACGGCTGAAGCAATCCTGGCCGACATCACTGAAAAACTGGAAGCGCTTAAAACGGAATACGAGGGACAGAAAGTGAGGACTCAGGAAATCCAGCAAATGGTGAATGAGTCCAATCAGATGTACAACTCTCGAAGAGAACAGGTATTTCAGCAAAGCAAAGAAATTGAGATCAAGGAGATCCAGCTCAGCACCTTGAAGCAGGAATTAGAGAAAACAAGCGAAGATTCCTCCGAACAATCTGCTTCTCTACAAGAATTTGAAAGCAAGCTTGCCGAAATTGATGGAGAGCGGCAACAGGCACAGGAACGTTTCGAGTCTTTGAAACAAAAGGAAGAAAATCTTGCGGAGAACCTGCAACTGAAACGAACCCAACTTTCGGAGTTCAAGGATGAAGAGGCAAAAATCAACCGAAAACTCGATGCTGCTCAAAATGAGTACGCACTGACCAAATCGCTGGTAGAAAACCTGGAAGGTTTCCCGGAAGCCATTAAGTTTTTAAAGAAAAAGAAGGAATACAAAGCCACTCCTCTCCTTTCGGATATTCTGACTACTGGAGAAGAGTACCGTATTTGTATTGAGAACTTTTTGGAGCCCTTCATGAACCACTTCATTGTGAATACCCACGATGAAGCGGAACAAGCAATCGAATTGCTAGCAGAAAGTACTCGAGGCAAAGCAAATTTCTTCGTGTTGGATGAGCTTCAGAAACGCGATTGGGAACCGCAAACCAATATAGAAGGTGCTACTCCAGCTACAGCTATTGTAGAATACGAAGACCAGTATAAAAACCTGATCCATTACCTGCTTCATCATGCGTATGTATATGAAGAAGGTGTGGAAATCAAAAAAGAGTGGGAGCACCTTACCTTCATTGCAAAATCAGGTCAAATCACCCGCGGGGAATACCACATGTCCGGTGGATCTGTCGGCTTGTTCGAAGGAAAAAGAATTGGACGTGCGAAAAACCTGGAAAAGCTCAATGAGACGATCAAAGAGCTGACCAAAAAACAAGGCCAGGTACACACCAAAGTTATCAGTGAAGAAATGCATGTGGAAGACCTTTCCGGTGCTTCACAAGGTGATGAACTGGAGCAGGTCCGGACGGAAATGACGCAATTGAATGAGTCTTACATTTCCTTGAAAACAAGACAAGAGCAATTTGTTTCCATGCTTTCTTCCAATTCTTTGAAAAGAGAAGACCTGGAACACCAAATACAGGAGTTGGAAGGCTCGCTGATTGAACTGCGTCCTTCTCGTGATCTTTTGGAGGAACAGCTTGAGGAACTAGAGTTCCAATCAGGTAATCAGAAACAAGAATTCGAAGCGGCCAATGAGTTGCTCTCACATAAATCGGCAGCTTTCAACGAAGAGAATGTCCTCTTCCACCGACAACAAAACAAGGTAGATTCGGTCAATCAGGAAATTTCCTTCAAAGGGGAAGCCTTGAACAGCAGTCAGGATCGCATCATGCGCAATCAGGAAGAGCTGGAAATGGCCGAGCAGGACCTTTCGGAACTGATCAAGCGGACGGCTGTCAATGATGATGACCTGATCTCCATGTATGAGGAGAAAGAGACCATTGAAGGTGGCGTTAATGAAGCAGAAAAATCCTACTACCAGCTTCGGGGCAACATCGATACGGAAGAAAAGCATGTTCGTGAAGTCCAGCGTCAGCGCGAAACCGTGGATCAGGTGCTGATGCAGTGGCAGAACAAAATGAACGAAACCAAACTGCAATTGCATTCTGCCAAGGATCGATTGTCCGTGGAGTTCAACATCAATTTTGATGACCTGGAAGGTGATATTCCTGAAGGGTTTGAAAATGAAACGGAAGCCAACCTCAAACTCACCACTGAAAAGCTGAAGAATCGCCTGGACAACATGGGGCCGATCAACCCGATGGCTATGGAGGCCTATGAAGAAATCAAGGAACGCTATGATTTCATCACCACGCAGAAAGAAGACTTGTTGAAAGCCAAGGAATCACTATTGAATACCATTGGCGAAATAGATCAGGTGGCGAAAGAAACATTCACCGCAGCTTTTGAAGAGATCAAGGCGAATTTCATCAACGTATTCCGTACCTTGTTTACTGAAGAGGACGATTGTGATTTGAGATTGGCCGATCCCGACAATCCTCTGGAAAGTTCCATCGAGATCATGGCCAAGCCAAAAGGCAAACGCCCGCTGACCATCAACCAATTGTCTGGAGGAGAGAAGACTTTAACAGCCACTTCACTTCTGTTCGCGATCTACCTGATCAAACCTGCTCCTTTCTGTATTTTCGATGAGGTGGATGCTCCGCTGGACGATGCGAACATCGATAAATTCAACAACATCATCCGCAAGTTCTCCAATGAATCGCAATTCATCATCGTTACGCACAACAAGCGTACGATGGCGAGTACAGACGTGATCTACGGTGTAACTATGACAGAGGCAGAACAAGGGGTTTCTAAAGTTGTTCCAGTGGATCTACGTCAGCTGAACTAGAAACCGTCTAAAACCTTAATTCCTGGTCTCCAAAAAGAGAAATTTAGAAGCACATTATGCGACTTTACTCCTGGTTATACTTCGGCAAGATTAATAATCAATCGGATAACTCCGACCCTAAATGGAGCCAAATTGATTTTGACCGACCCCTTTAGGGAATTGAAGCGACCCTCGCCGGGGGTACAGGAGGAATCTTGTCAAAGTATAATTATCAGTTCCACCCTTACAATTACCTGAATTTTCTCGCTTCTTTGTTTCGGTATTCCGGCTATATTTGCTTTGTTTTTTGTTCCTATTTTGGCATTGAAAGAGCATGCGTCTTAGCCTCCTAGCCCGAAAGCTTTCTGTAAAACCTTCTGTAATCATCAATGAACTTCTCGTCGAAGGAGAAAAACCTCTTCATGGCAACTCGAAATTGTCAGAAGAACAAATCGACGAGATCATCAAGCTCTTTGGCCCACTGCCTGAAGAGGTTGAAGAACCGGAACCAGTTGAAGCCATCGCAGAAAAAGATGCTGTAGAAAAAGCATCACCTTCCGAACCCATAGAAGCCGTTGAAACCGTAGTAACTGAATCAGCTACTGATGTTTCTGAAGAGATCACTCAAACAGAAAATGAGCCTTTAGCCATAGAAGAATCACAAGATGCGGTTCTGGAAACAGCTGAAAATGAGGAAGAAATTGCTATCTCAGTGGAAGTGGCGGAAGCGGAAGAGGAGCCAACAATCATCGATCAGGCTGAAGAGCACCAAGAATCGGAGGAAGTTACCGAACAGGAAGAAGCGGTTGAAGAAGCAAACGAAGTTGAGGAAATGGTAAGCCTTGAGACTTCCGACAATGGGCATACCGAAGGATTAGTTGACGTTGATAATGAAGCTTCTGAGAAAACTGAAAAACGGGAAGTATTGGTTTCGGATCTTCTGGAAGACCCGGATGAGGAACTATTAGAAAACACGGACGTTCTGATCAAGGCACCCAAAGTCCACTTACCAGGATTGACCGTAAAAGGGAAAATCGATCTCCCAGAGCCTAAACCCAAGCAAGAAAAAGAAGCAACTGAAAAAGATGAAGATACCGAAGGAGATTTCCGTGGCAGACGCGGCCGTCATCGAGGTAAAAGAAGAAAGCAGACCAATCCTGTAGCTGCTGCCAGAATTCGTGAAGAACGAAAGGCAGAACGGCAAAAAAAAGCCCAACAGCTACAAGAAAAAGACCGAAAACGCAAGCATTATCAACAGAACATCCAGTCAAAGGCGGCTCCCCCTCCCAAGAAAAAACCAACAAAGAAAGTTCCAGGACATGAGCAAGTAAAGCCTACCCAAGGAGCACCTACCAAAATGAACGCCCTACAGCGATTCTGGAAATGGATGAATACCTGATAGGTATTGTTCTCTTAGTTTAAGCTGATCTAAATAATCTGTTCTCAATTCATGGGCCCATTCATGTGCCTCTTTCTCCCATGGGCGATCTGCATATGGAATTCGATCTACATCATAGCTTTCCCCAAGCCAGGTAACATCCTGGCCTTTATCTTCCAATGAACCATGAATGTATTGCGCTGCATGCACCATTTCATGCGCCAGGGTCATGGATTGTTCTGATGGTGTAAGTCTACGATTGATCCAAATCATGATCTGATGAGGTGCCTTTTCAAATCCTGTATACTGATATTGCATAAGCCCTTTTTTCAGACCTGGAAACCGCAATGAATACCTTACCTGAATTGTAGCAGCCTGATTAATCCCAAGAGCTCTAGCATAGAACATGAGTTCGTTCATTATTTTTTTCGGCATTTGCTCAGCTATCCTGATCACGGGAACGCAGTGTCTGTTTTTAGCTTGAAGCTTGAATGTAATAGTGAGAATGGCAATAAATAACACCCAACATTTGAAAGAAATGCGCATAACACCTGAGTTTAGGTTCAACATCAGTGATCATAAGGTGACCACAACTTACTTCTACACTTTTTGGAGAGGCTGTTGATTTGGGCAGTTACGAGATCGAACTCGAGCCGTGGTAGTTTATTCGGATTATCCAATTCACAAGTTTCAACAAGTATGGCGAATTGTATGAAGGCCTAATATTATTGGTGTGATCAAAATGCAAACCAAATCCATACTTAAAAACCAGACAGCATCTTATAACTGCTCGATTGAGCACTATAAACAGAATGAATTAATCAAGCATGATCTACATAAAATAAACCTCAGGTCAGTAGTGATTTTCGGTTATATTTGACGCTTTTAATGTTAAAAGAATATGAAGCTGCGGGTTTATCGACACTCGCTCTTCAAGCAGTAACCTAAAAATCAATCATGCAGAATAGAGGAGCTTTTTCAAGCCGTATCGGATTTATTTTGGCCGCCGCAGGATCGGCAGTCGGATTGGGAAATATTTGGAGATTTCCATTCGAAGCGGAAGCTGGAGGAGGAGCTGCTTTTGTGATCATGTATCTGGTATTCTGCTTTATCCTGTGTTATCCGGTAATGGTGACCGAGATCGCCATTGGTCGTAAAACCAACAAGAATGCGGCCGGAGCTTTCACTGCCTTAGGATTCAAAAGATGGTCCATCGTCGGAACTTTAGGCATCATCGCCGGCGTAATCATTCTCTCCTACTACAATGTTGTGGCTGGTTGGGCGTTTGGATACTTCATAGAAATGGTTCAGGGGAACTTTGAAGTGGGTCAAAACTTTGGTGGTTATGTATCCAATGCAGGTAAAGTGCTGATCTATGCCGTGATTTTCATGCTAGCTACAGCCTATATTATATCTCGAGGTGTTTCGAGTGGAATTGAAAAAGCTGCGAAAATCTTAATGCCCACGTTGATTATCATGATCCTGAGTTTGGTGATCTATGCATTTACCCTACCCAATGCCATGGCGGGTGTAAAAGTGTACCTTGTACCTGATTTCTCGGAAATGAACTTACGAGTAATTGGTGGTGCACTACGTCAGGCGTTCTTCTCACTTTCATTAGGTATGGGAGCTTTGATCACCTATGGAAGTTACCTTTCCAAAAAAGAAAATATCATTTCATCAGCCGTTGCTATCACCTTCTTTGATGTAGGAATCGCATTTATCGCAGGATTGATGATGTTCCCATTGGTGGCTTACAGTTCCGGAGGCGATATGAGCAATGTCAGCGGCGGTGCTGGTTTGATCTTCGCTACTTTACCTGGTGTCTTCCAGTCCCTTGGACCTGTATTAGGTATTGTCGTTGGTTCTTTCTTCTTCCTCCTACTTTCATTCGCAGCGCTTACTTCTACTGTTTCTTTATTAGAAGTTCCTGTTTCTTATGTAGTGGACGAATGGAAGATGGATCGTAAAAAGGCGGTTTGGATCACAGCAATCATCATATTTGTGGTAGGACTCCCTTCATTAGTGGCCAATGGATACAGTGATTTCTTTACCGGGTTCATTACCTATTTCGGTGCCGAGTCTCCTACAGATTTCATGACTTTCCTCGGACACATTGCAGATATTTTCCTATTGCTGGGCGGTAGTCTGATCGTGGGCTTTGCTGCGTATGTTTGGAAGAAAGAGAACTTACACGAAGAACTATCTCAAGGTTATGAAGGATACAAAGGAAGTTTTGTTCAAAAGGCATTGAACTTCACCATTGCCTACTTCACTCCATTTGTACTTTTTGCAATGTTTATCCTGGTGGTGCTCAGCAACTTCTTCGGACTGGATACGATCTAAGACATTAATTCCTCAGAGTCCTCTCCGTGTGACTCTAAGGAGATTCAAACTTTTCTGGGTCACATTGCGGATATCTTCCTTTTGTTAGGTGGTAGTATGATTGTAGGGCCGCCTATGTCTGGAAGAAGGAGAACCTACTCGAAGAACTATCTCAGAGTTATGAAGGTTACAAAGGAAGCTTCGTTCAAAAGGCACTGAACTTCACCATTGCTTACTGCACTCTTTTCGTTCTGTTTGCGATGTTCATCTCGGTGGTGCTTGGCAACTTTTTGGACTGGACACGATCTAAGACATTAATTCCTCAGAGTCCTCTACGAGCGACTCTGAGGAGCATTTCTCCAATGTCATGCTGAGGTTCTCGAAACAGACATTTAGGTGATTCAAGAAGACAGTTATGCACTAACCTCCAGCTCCACTCATCAACAGCTCGCTCACCACTTTCTTCGGTTTACGATCTACGGTGTACAGCCCCCAATGCTTTTCTGCGCCCATCATGTTATCCGGGTTACCTTTCCAATCTTCATCAAAGGCTTCAAAGAAGAAGGTGGTGATATTATTGTCTGCGGACCATTGCATCAGGTCACGGTAGTATTCGAGTTGTTTTTCTTCACTGGCGCGTTCACCGAACTCAGAAGCTATGGATGCCCAACCTGCTTCTGTGATCACAATCTTGGCATTGGGAATGGAATCTCTCACGCGCTGCACATTGGCAATGGAATACGACATCCCTTCATCAATGTCCTTGCCTTCCCAAACCGGGTAAACATGAAGCGACATAAAATCCACCACTTTGGCCAATTCCGCACCACTATTGGCCCACCATTCATAGTTATCAGCCACGGTCACGGGTTGTTCAATCGCCGCCTGTACACGCTGCACATAGGCTATGATGGAATCCACGTCCACTTTGTGGTCATTCCATTCGACCAATGCTTCATTACCAACGTTAACGGCCGCGATGATCTCCGGATATTTATTGGCCAGCATGATCCCTCTTTCCAATTCCTGACCATTGCGAATTTTGTTGGCATTCAATGTCTCCTGTGGTATCGGCTCAGTCAACCAGGCACAAGTTTCATGTGCACTCAATTCGGCCTTCAGCCATACCCCTTGCAGTACCTTGATATCCAGATTATTCTCTTTGATGACGCTTAGGACATCCTGTGAGTTTTCTCCACAATCGTACATGCGGATCAGCTTGAAACCTAACCCTGAAAGCATCTGCAAATCTTCAAGAATCTCCGCTTTAGATGGATTTACTGCACCATCGCCACGATCCGGATGCTGACCACTCCTAAATCCGGAATAGCAAATGGCATTAGAAACACCAGCAAGTAAATCAGCTGAAGATTGTTGAATAGTATTGGTAGCTTTCTTTTCTTCCATTGGAGCTTCTTTCTCAGCAGAGGTAGAGGATTGCGTGCAG
Organism: Cytophagales bacterium; assembly: GCA_033344775.1. Taxonomy (NCBI): domain Bacteria; kingdom Pseudomonadati; phylum Bacteroidota; class Cytophagia; order Cytophagales; species Cytophagales bacterium. The sequence goes on from JAWPMT010000001.1 coordinate 579,959, forward strand.
GCTGCCAGCACTAGCAACGCCAATAAGGTCAAGCTGGATAAATGTTTCATGGTGGTTAGGTTTTATTCTTAACAGTAAGTTGGAAAGATTATACCAGTTCCGAAAATACGCCATCCATCACTTTCTTAGGCGTTCGGTCGATGTAAAAGAGTCCCCAATGTTTTTCAGGTTCATTAGGTTCTGGTGAACCTTTCCAATTCTCATCAAAAGCTTCAAAAACGTAACATACTACCTGATTTTCATCACACCATTCCATCAAATCCTGATAGTACATATCCTGAAACTCCTCGCTTACATTCTCCGGATCGATCCCTCGCCCATTGGAATTTGTAGCCCATCCCGCTTCTGTGATCACAATTTGCTTATGTGGGTATTTTTCAGCCACCACCTTATAGTTATCCTCGGTATAGTGAATTGCTTCATGGATATTTTTGTACTCCCAAACCGGATACGTATGAATTGAGATAAAATCCACGACTTCTGCCAATGGTTCCAACTTAGTGAGCCAGGGCACATAGTTTTCGCAAAAGGTCACAGGTTGTTTGGTCTCAGCTTTGACCATCTTCACATAATTGACCACACTTTCGACGGGCACCATATGATCTGTCCAGTCTACTGTTGCTTCATTACCAACGGACAAGGAATTAATGATCTCCGGATATTCATTGGCCAACCGAATCAGTTTTTTGATTCTTCGTACATTGAATTGCTTATTGGAGATAAGCGTATCTTCGGAATGCACGCCGCCCCACGGGCAATTAAAATTATTCACCTCAGCACCAATGTAAGCACCTAGCTGAATCTTCAAGTCCAACCCTTCTTTCTGAATGATCTCCAGAGCCATTTCCGCCTGGCGATCGGTATCGTAAAGTCGGACATATTTCCAATGTTTTTCAAGGATCAAAAGGTCCTCTTTTATTTCTTCATAGGTTGGAAATATTCCAGCATCGGGGCTTTGGCCATCTCGGAATCCCGAGTAACAAATGGCCTTCTCGTAGGGTAAAATCATTTCAGGTGTCAAATGTCTTGATTAATTAACCATAATCCCTGCTTCACAGTTTAAGTCATCTACTAAACCCGGAAGCATTCAAAGGCAGACGTTGCTCATCTATCGCATGGGAAAAGGGGTTGTATCATCATTTAGGTTAAACTTAGGAGAATACCTGGTATCAAATACTTAACACCAGGTAGCCCTCCATTTGGTGGTTAATGAACAAATTTCTTTTGCTCCTCTTTGTCCCAGATGCCCCAATAGGCACCCACATCTCCTTCATCACCAATCTTCCAACTTTCGTCAAATGATGAGAAATAAAAGATCTCAATATCATCTTCTTTCGACCAGGCCTGGGTTTGGATGAAGTATTTGATCGCATTCTCGAAAGAAGGCTGAGAACCATAGAATGGCTCACCGACGTTAGGCCATCCGGTTTCCGTAATGATCACTTTTTTACCATTCCCAGCAGCCATTGCACGATTGTACATATCCTTCATATATAGCAATGAATACTCTAATGCACAACCTTCCCAGAATGGATAGCAATTTGCGAGGATTACGTCACAAGCTTCGGTAATTCTTGGCCGATTACTAAACTCGTAGTAAGCATCTACATACCCTACCTGAACGTCTGGTAAAGCTGCTTTCACGGTATTGATGTGATCAATCAACTCATCTTCCGTCAAATCTTTACGGTACATCACTTCATTACCAACGGCAACAATGTCCGCATGACCAGCCTTGGCTACTTCGATGACTCCTTCAATCTCATCCGCATTGATGCTATGGTCCTTTCCTAACCATGCGCCAACCAGCGTTTTCATCCCTAGCTCTTTCGCGATTTTAGGGATCAATTCATTTCCTTCCGTGCATGAAAATGATCGAACCCATTCGGTATGTGGTTTGATGATTTCCAAACGTCTTCTCACCTGTTCTTCACTAAGCTGGTCACCGGGCTCCTGCCCTTCCATGTAAGGGCTAAAGCACAGACCATGCATTCCTTCATCCAGATGCTCATTAAATAAATCAATAAGATCCTTGTTCGACTTTTTCGAAAGATCTAATCCGGCCAGGGGCCTCGCAAATTTACTCTTTGGGGGCATTTTTCTTTTTCAGTTTGATGCGGCAAAGTATGAAAGGATATTTTGCTTTCACACCAAAAAAATAGTTCAAAAAACTACTACATCAGCATAATCGTCCTCAAAAGGCGTTTTGTAGTACCAGTTGTAGTAATAAAGATGTAGTATGAGAAAGTGTTAATTTCAGTTATTATCCCTGGGAGGCTGGATTTTGTTACGTCTGATAGAGCCCGGTTGTTGGTTGTCGAAGTAAACGACGTAGTTTCCCGGACGGATAAAACGGATGTCTATTTCTGTTCCGGTACCTGATAAGATCATGGCTCCCTTCGCATCGAATACCTCGTAATACGCAGAGCGCGAAAGAAATACCCTGTTATTAGTTACTGCAGGCTCAAAAATAACGGGATCAAGGTAATGTTGGTATTCAATTTCTTCTGAATACAAATAGCGGTTACCACTTCCAAAATCGTATTTGATCCGATATTTGTTAGGACCTACTTCATACATAGGATAGTGTACATAGGAAGCTAGTTCGAATTTTCCTTCGGAATCTACCTCTGCTTCATCTACCCAAATTCCATTTTGTAATTTCTCCACCAGATAAGTTCCAATTTCACGCTCACCTTCGGTTGTCCAGTAAATACCAGAATCCGCTGCGTAGACACCAAGGAACTTATACCTGGAGTGAAACAAAACCGCCAAAGGATTAACAATCTCCGAGGTACAAACACTATCTCGATGCACTACACGAATAGATACCGGGGTGAACAAATCAGTTCCTTCAAAAGTGACCCTTAAAGCACTGAGTCGATAATTAAGATCCAGTCGCTGATCGTTTAAGAAGACATCTGAAACACAGAATTCCCGCGTATCCTTATTGTAGGGGTTTTTGATGTAGATCGATTCACCCTGAAAGACACCAGCAAGCGTCTTTTCGTTATTACCCGCAGCCGATTGTCCACAGACACTCCAGGAGATCGAAAAAAAGATGAGAATAGGCAGTATTTTTCGCAAGGTGACCAAAAGTGTTCCCTTTTGTTGAGCTAAAGTTAACTGGTTAGCTATACCTATACAAACGATAAGAACAGGCATAATCGCATACTTTACGTAAAAATCTTCTAAATGGTGGCCTGGTTGATCTATTCAGATCTTATAATTCCACTTCCTGAGTAACTTTTAAGTGAAGGCCACTCCCGTGGGAGTCTATATTCATTAACAAATTAGCTATTTCAATTTTCAAAGATTCCCCTGGGAATGACTATTTGAATTGTATGATTAGCCTTCACTTAGAAGTATTGAGTACCCATTAAGTAGAATTGACCAATTCAAAAGTATCACTAATCGGAATAATCATTTTACCTCGAAATTGAAGTATTGATCTTTGAAGGGCTCGTTGTTCAAGGTATAGTGCCACCATTCCTTGGAATATGGACGAAAGCCAGCATTTTGCATCAGTTGTTTTAATAAACTTCGATTAGCCAGTTGTTCGGGTGTAACGATAGGCGAATTATGGAACGATTTATCAGAAAAAAGGTCAAAACGACTTCCCATATCGACAACTTCACCCGTCTCCAGATAGTACAATGTCAGATCGACCGTACTTCCTCGGGAATGACCCGATCTCGATGCTATGAATCCTTCCTGAAACAACCTTGATTTTTTGATCTCAGGATAGAATTCGCTCTTTTTCAATGTGTCTGATGGATTTTTGGACCATTCCACAAAATGGTCTACTGCCTGTTGAGGTCTGTAGGAATCCAAAATCAGGATACCCATACCGAGCTTCCAGGCACGCCGATGGGCCATGTGCAGTGCCTTAGCTGCTCTTTTGGTAAGGTATGCTTTATTGGCTTTGTATCCGCGGACCTTTTTACCTAAGAAATTGTTAGTGGAAAAATACCTTAACTCTACGCGTATCATGGAATCAATGTCCTGCACGTTCACAAAACCATCCGGAACCTGTGCAAACAGTACATAGCCCGGCAATAAGACGACAATCGAAAGAATCAATAATCTTTTCATCCAATGAAAGTTACACCTGTTCCGGGAGTTGTTGGCATGTGCAGTTGATCATCCTTGATCCAAGGTCCCTTTCCAGGATCATTTTCAATCAGCAAAAAACCATCCATATCTACGTAATCCAGCTGTGGCAATAGCTGACCGATGGCGGAGATCCCAACGGAAGATTCCGTCATGCATCCTACCATCACCTTCAGCCCTAATGTTTTGGCTTGTCGGATCATCCTTAGTGCTGGTGTCAATCCACCGCATTTCATCAGCTTAATATTGACACCATGAAAGTATCCTGCACAGCTATTTACGTCCGATTCGGCAATGCAACTTTCATCAGCAATCAAGGGCAAGGGTGATTGCTTAAATAGCATTTTCATTCCTTCCCAATCTCCTGCACGTAAGGGTTGCTCAATGAACTCCACTCCCATTTCCTTCAAGGCGGCAGCATTGGCCAATGTTTCTTCTGCCGTCCATCCACAATTGGCATCTACCCTAAATTGCGCTCTGGTTTTAGCGCGCAAGGACTTCATGATCTCAAGGTCTTCCCTGGTTCCGAGTTTCACTTTGTAAAGTGGCCAGGGGAATTCCAGCATTTTCTCCACCATCTTCTCTACGGAATCAATTCCAATGGTGTAGTTAGTATTCGGTCCTTTGCCGGAAAAGGCCCAAAGTGAAGTGAGTGATTTACCTTGTTTCCTGGCGTACAGGTCGTGAATCGCTACATCCACCGCACATAAAGCAAAACTGCTTGCTTGAAAAGCATCCTTGAGTTTCATCCAAAACTCTGAGGGTTTCGAGTAGTCATAGGATTCTATCAGGGCTCGATTTTCTTCTAATGCCTTAATAATAGCGGTCCTGGGTCGGTCATAATAATTACTGGCAGTGGCCTCACCATATCCGGCAATTTCATTATCTCGTAACTCGACAATTACCGTTTCTTGTACTTCTCTCACATCATGAGCGATCCGAAACGTATGCTTAAGTTTCAAATCTCTTTCGTGAATGATGAGCTGCATGATTAACGAAAAATCAAGGCATTCCAAACTGGAATTTCATCTCCTGCGAGATCTACCAAAAAACCATTGATCACGGCATATTTCAGTACTCCTTCTTCTTCCAAAAAGAAGGTTGGTTGTGCATTACGATCTATGGTGAAATCGGGCATATACCCCTCACTCACCAGATGCATGGGATACCTGGAATGTCTGATTCCTTTTTCCAGATCGCTTACTTGAAGGTAGGCATATCCCTGTTTCAACAGATCCATGAATGCCAAATTTTTAAGAGAAGTCATCGTTTGTACTTTCTCATAAACTTGAGGAGCAACAATGCGCAAGTTATTTCCGTCCAGCGTTTCATAACCATAGAAAGTAGACAAGTCTCCGATATCGGAAATCTGTGATAAATAGTGAAAATTCTCGTGTTTGGCATCATCAATTTCCCAACTGTGAATGCCAAGGTCCAATTTGTACCAGTCACCCAACAGGTTGTAGTTTACTCCGATCAATTTCAGGTCGAACAGCTTACGATCGTTATTGGGAATGGCCTCATACCTTGCTATATCCACATCCTTGAAACTACCATCAGCAACCGTAAAAATGGCCGTTAGAATTGACAGGTAGTTAAGCTTTCGGATAAATTGCTTCTCACGGTCATCCTGATATCCGCCGGATTCAATCAATATGGCACTGGTCCCCCATTTCTGAATGTTGTCACCAAACGCCCTTGGCTCAAAATCATCATTATAGCGCCCTACCTGTCCTGGTGCATACTTTTGGATAATGTCATTCATTAACACAATGATCTTCATCGCATTGCCACGCACCTCGTTGATGGACTTCTCGTAATTATAAGCTGGCGCTAAATAAGAAATGGTTGCTGGCTTTGATGTAAGCTCTGCGTTATAGTATCGGCTTTGATCATGTAGATTGAAACCTACATCAGCATTCAGACTATCTCTTACATATTTAAGAATTTGACCTTCAGGAGTTTGCAATCGCAGTGCATCCCGGTTAATATCAATACCCAACGCATTGTATCTGCGATAGATTTCCGCACCATCAGGATTGAGTAGTGGTACAAAATGCAACGTCACGCGCTTCAGCAACTCTTCCTTCTCTTGAGTAAACTGATCACTGTTCAGAAAATTCAGGATATCAAAGATGGATTGGGTGGCGGTGGGTTCATTGCCGTGCATTTGAGACCACAGTAGTATGGACGTACTTCCCTCTCCTACGCTGATGAGCTTGATACTTCGGCCTTCGATTGATTTACCTAACTCCCTGACCGTATATCCTGGTAGTTTTTCAACCTTGTCAATCAGAGGCATGATGTCTGCATGTTTGAACCTGCGCTTGTTCAGCGTACGCTCACGAAAGTCATCATAAGTGTCATTCAGTTTGTCCAGCAATTGGTAGTCCTGTGCCTGCATGGCAAACACGAGGCAGGTCAACACAATGGTCTTAATAAACTTCATCATGGTTCGTTTCTTTTTAGCGCCTCAGGCGTAGGTAAATCACTTAAAGGCAAGTCATCCGTTGCTTCTCTTAACGCCCGCATAAACTTCATCCCTGGATCGGTTTTCTTGGTTCTGTAATTATCGTCCTTTTCCAGCCAAAGCGGATGATCCTCGAATCGTGTATACTCCAAATGCCCGATAAGGAATTCGATATCGTACTTTTCTGAAAGGTATCTAACAAGCCTGGTATTGGCTTTCAACTGCGCCTCAGTTAGTTGGTTATCTTCATTAGGTCCAACATTTTCAATTCCTATGGCACAATGATTCAGGCCAATGACATGTCTTGCCATGTAGTTTTCAGGCATCAATCGATAAATGGTTCCGTCTGTATCTACGAGAAAGTGAGAAGACACATTCACGGCACTCGCATTGGCTATTTCGGGTCGCCAATTTGGAAGCTGCGCCTTTTCAAATGCGGCATAAGACTTTTCCATGGTAGGGATCACCGTCCAGTGTACTACCACTATTCTTGGGATGATCGTTGGTTCTTCCTGAATCAATCCATAATGATCCTCCAAGTACTCCAGGGTAAGGGCCTTGCGTTCCTCATCGAAAATAATGGGCTTATCAATAATCTTGATGGACTTACAGGAAACCATAAATACTAGTCCCGCAATAACCCAAAAATGTCTTTTTATGTACTTCATGATCTGTAATGATAAAGTAAAGGATCGATGTGTGGTTTCTGTCCTGTCATGAGTTCTGAAACCAGTTTACCTGTACCTGTGGCCATGCTTAACCCCAACATGTTATGTCCCACCGCTACAAATAAGTTTTTATGTTTTGGCGAACGATCGATGATCGGCACGCCATCGTAGGTCATTGGGCGCCATCCGTACCATTCTTCTTCTATATCGTCTGAATAAGGTTCTATAAGGTACTCTGTTGCGGCTCTTTTTAGTGCCTCCAGACGGGTTTTGTTCAGCGATTCGTCATAACCAGCAAACTCCATTGTACTTCCTAGACGATAACTACCATTCCATGGAGTAGCAACCACCTTGCGTTCCATCATGTTGATGGGGATCTTAGGTGAGATAGCCGGCGACTTCATCGTAATGCTGTAGCCCTTTCCCGGTACAATTGGAATATTGAGATGGTGGGCCTTTTTGAGTAATGGTGACCAGGCTCCGGTAGCCAACAAAAATTCCTTGGCTTCAAAATCTCCGTGGGTTTTCGTTTTTACCGCTTCTAAGGCGCCATTGGCCGTTTTCATATCGGTAACTTCTGCCCCATTGATATGTTCACACCCATTTTCCTTCAACCAGGATTTCAAGTGTCTGACCAAATCATCTGGTTTCAGCCAGGCATCAATGTCATAGAACCAGGAACCATAGATATTGTCTTTTAGTGCTGGTTCCAATTCCAGTAGCTCTGGTGCCATAATCGCCTTTGCCTCTACTCCAAATGGGCGGGTGTAATCATTGACCTGATTGTAATGATCAAACTCCTTTTGGGTATTACAAACAAAATGGATTCCATTGGCAGACCAGTGACAATCCCAACCTTCTTCTTCAAGCACATCAGTAAACAAATTTCTGGAACTCGTCACTAAATCATAGATCGCCTTACTATGCCTCGCTATACTTTTGGCAGAAGCATGCTTGATGAACTTCATGGACCATTTAATAAAGCGTTGATCGAATTGAGGTTTGATCTTAAAAGGTGCATCCTTTTTGAACAGCCATCCTACCGATTTAATGATCAGGTCATAGTCATTCAAAGGCATGATATGACTTGGGCTGATCAATCCGCAATTACCATGTGAACTTGCTTGTTGAGCAGGGCCTTTATCCAAAATAAGTACTTGCTTACCCGCTTTGACAAGATAATAGGCGCTGAAAAGGCCAATAACCCCTCCTCCAATGATGACCGTATCGTATCGTTTGCTCATTTGTTTTCGAGAACAATGACTGAAAGGGCCGAAAATAAACAAAAAAAGCCCCTCAACAATGAAGTCAAGAGGCCATTCTTAAGTACCAGCTATGGTATCTTCCTTGCTTGTGTTACAAGCCGAATCTTTGTGTATACTGGGTATGCCCTACGGCGGCGGATTCATCTCCGTAGACGATCACGAAATTCGATCCATCGAGGAAAGTAATTTTAGAAGTTGTGGTTAGTGTAGGAGTCACTCCAGGCAATACCAACTCATCGTCTAGTGGATTACCTGCTAAGTCATAAATCCGAAGCGAAATATCCTCCGAATTGAATGCCATTTTTGATATATCGGTTTGTTTGATTATACAAAGGGCACTCTGCGTGAGCACCCTTTTTATATAAATTAATAAGTGAATTTCTGTGCAAACTGCTCGTAACCTGCTGGCAAGTTATCATACAGCACCACGAAATTGTTGTTGTCAATGAAAGTGACTTTGGTATTGGTCGCTTGATTTACGACTTGAGCGGCGATGATCTCATCATCAGCTGGAGCTCCGGTTAGGTCGTAAATTCGGATCACATGATCCACCATATTGGGAGAACCATTTCCACCTGCATAAGATACGATCACGGTACCATTATCACTAACCGTCACATCGGAAGCCAACGTACGTGCCTGACCTACAATTACTTCGGAAAACAAGGCATTACCCCCCATACTGAAACCTGCCATTCGCACGACATTGTCTTCAGCTCGCAACCATGTAATCACATATTCTCCATTTTCATTGAGGTCCACCATGGAATAGTGGTTGATACCCGCCTGGGTTGGGGTGATTTGGTACGTTGTATTAATCGTTAGGTCGGCATTGAATTCGTGAACTTCCAGATTATTGTAATTGGAAGTAGGTCGGGTAACAAAAACAAACTGTCCATCACTCTTCATCGCAGCTTCCATACCTCTTCGGCGTGTTCCTGCATTGTCAAACTGATTGACATCAACACCTGGTTGAACAAGTCCTCCAACAAGATTACCCGCCGCATCAATTTTCTGCATGCTCAACGTATTGGACTCAGCCCACAGCACCAAATAGCCCGTGCCATCAGAAATGGCCATCATATTTCTGGCCGTATTTGCACCTGATCGAATCACTTGATCTGCTACCTTCACCGTGCCATCTGCATTGTAGATGACTGCATGCAAGTTGGTGCCCACAATTCTCGAAGTGATGAATTCGCCATTGTCCAAAACCGCTAATCCAGTAGAGAATTCAGTCACGTGACCTGTTGAAAAAGAGCCTACAACTGTATTGCTGGCATCATAGACGAAACCTTCGGTTCCTCCACCCCATTTATTGGCACTTAAAATGAATCCACCGGAAGGTGTTGCGGCGATCTCAGCTCCCTGATAGTTATCTCCAGTAAAGGCAGCAACAGATGCACCATTAGGTACGGCTGCCGGAGGGAATAAATTAACAATCAAAGGATCGGTAAAGAACGCTTTCATCTCAGCTTGTGTGAAATCAGCTGTATAGCTGTTATACCCGGCCTTATCCACTTGTACCGTATAGTTGCTGTATCCATCAGTCAACTTCACCTGGACGATCCCTGAAGCAATAGCCTTGTTGTACAACTCTGTGGTTTCCGCAGTAGCAGTAACGGTCAAGGTTGCATCTGTAGACTCAAAAGCACCGGTGGTTGCATTTTGCACGAATACCGATAGCAGCATGTCGTAGGTGGCAACAAACTCGAAATTAGAATCGGTGTATCCAAAATCGGCTGGTGTCAATTGCTCCGTAGAGATTACTTGTGGCGCAAGCGAAGTAGACGCATTGGCACTTACCACCAAATCAATCGGTAACGGATCGGCGACCAGGTAATCCAGGTCACTGCCCTCTTGAGGTGTGGCAAAGATCGTGGCATCTTCATCGTCCAGTACCAGATACTCCGTCAACTTGTAGCTACCGACCTGAAGAATCAATGGCTCCGTGACGTAACTACCATTGAATTCGAAAAGGGTCAGTTCTTCTAAGGCATAAACCGGATTACCCAAATTGTCTTCAATGGAGATGACTACTTTAGAAGGGATATCTGCCTCGGTTCTTCCGGCAGATTTTCCCGAGCTTCCTTTTCTTCCTCCATCTGGATTGTCAATTACCTCGAAGGTAAATTCCACCCGTCCTTCCGCAGGAGCAGGCTGTTCATTATCACGATTGTTACATGATTGGACCATCACTGCGAATACTATAAAAGCAGCAATGATCATTTTGAAACGGTGTTTGATCATTTGTGTGTGTTTGAATAAATCAATGATCCAAATGTGGGTACACCGCCCATTTCTTAGCCTATCCGAAAAGAGTAGTTAACAGGCCATAACCTACCTATCACCTATCCTTTAGGGGTAGTTTTCTGTAAAAAGTCTAAAATTTCTTGATTTAATACAATAAATGATCCGTCAAAAGCAAACAGTAGATGAATTTCTCAGGTGAGTGCTTCTTCGATTTTCGCCCCGATTTCCGACCGATTTTTGATCTCTAGCTTGCTGAAAATATTGCGGATATGGAACTTGACTGTGTTCACAGAAACAAACAATGCCTCTGAAATCTCCACATTACTGTATCGCTTGGAAAGTAACCAAAGTACATCGGCCTCTCTGTCAGAAAGCAGAAACTTCGTCTTGAAATCCTCTTTCACTTTCTCCTCATTGGTCGTGATGTTCACGGTAGGATCCAACAAGTTGAGGTCATAGATCAGTTTAATTCGGTTTTCGAGGATATTTCTTACTCTGGCAATCAACTCAGCATGGTTAAAAGGCTTAGTGATGTAGTCATCAATCCCGAGTGTTAAGGCATTCAGTTTTCCTTCTTCATCATTGCGGGCAGTTAGCATAATGACAGAGGTAAAACGCAAAGCAGGTCGTTGTTTGACTTCTTCCAGCAATTCCAGGCCATCCATTTCAGGCATCATGATATCTGAAATGATCAGGTCTACAGGATTCTTGGTCAATTTCCTGGAGGCGATCCGTCCATTTTCAGCCTCGATGACGGTAAAGTAAGGACTCAGTAACTCCCTGATAAAAGAACGCATTTGCGTGTGATCTTCCACCAACATCAGTTTGGGTTTATCCAGATCAAACTTTCGTGCATAGTCACCTACGGTTTCTTCCATTTCCTTGATTACGCGCTTGATGTTTTCCTCCGGTTTTGGTAAGACTTGTATATCCGGCTGATCCTTCGCAATCTCGATGGGCATGGTCACACGGAACGTTGAGCCTACCATTAGCTCACTATCCACCTCAATAGTACCTCTATGAAGATCCACTAACTCCTTTACGAGCGCCAGGCCAATTCCCGTTCCACCTTCGGCTTTCTTACCTTGTGAAGACTGAAAATATCGATCAAAGACGAGAGGAATATCAAGTTTGCTGATACCAACGCCTGTATCAGTTACACGAATCATCAAATTGTTTTCACTAAATTCTACCTCCAGATCAACCCTTCCTCCTTCTCTGGTATATTTCAATGCATTGGAAAGCAGGTTCTGGATCACTTTTCCAAACATTTTATCATCCAGCATCAAACTGAGGTTGCGGTCGGGCTTATAATCAAGGGTAAGGGCAATGTCCTTAATCAATGCCTGATCTTTAAATGAATAAAGCCATGCTTCCAGGTTTTCATACAAATTGGTAGGAACCGGGTGCATTTGCATCTTTCCAGCTTCCAGCTTCGTCAGGTCCAGGATTTCTTCGATAAGGGATTGGAGATGGGCCGTATTACTTTTCACGGTGGAGAGGGTTTCCCGAACTTTTGTATTCAAATGCACATCACCGTGATCGAGTAAGGTTTCTACCGGTGCTTTGATCAGGGTTAAAGGTGTTTTTAGTTCATGGGAAATATTGGCAAAAAAACGAGACTTGATGCTGTTCAGCTGGCGTAGTTCCTGATTAGATTTATTAACCTTACGACGACTGTAAAAAATTATCCCGACTACCCCCATCAATAATAAGGACAAAATCACCAATCCAATTAATTGTGCTCTTTGCGCATTCTTCTCTGCCGCCAACAAGGAATTTTGCAATTCCACTTTGTCCAGGTCATGTCCCACCCGAATCTCAGCCAGTTCTGTCACATAATTTTCACTCAGGATTTGACTACCCAATACCGTAAAACTCGTGTAAAAAGCCAGGGCTTCCTCGAATTGCCCCAACAGACGATAGCAAAAGTGGATATTGTGGGTTGCGTTTTTCGCAAACCCTTTGATACCCGTTTCTACCGACTTATTTAAGCCTTTGACAAACCAGGTGATTGCCGTCTTTTTATCTCCAGGCACAGCAAAGCAATAATATCCTATGTTATTGTAGATCATGGCTGCCATGTATGGATCGTTGTATTTTTCAGCCAATTCCACCGCCTGCAAAAACATCGGAAAAGCTTCTTTAGCTGGTACATAATGGGCTTTCATATTTAACAGGTTTGTCAACACCCTGGCCTCCAGGCTATCCGTTTTTGCCTTCTCCACGTTAATTAATGCCAATCCCTGATCAGCTAGTTTAACTCGGGCCTCAGGATCTTCTTCCATATAGGCCTGTGCTAAAAACGCTTTGGCCTGATGTCGAGGATTCAAACTTTCTTGATAAATATTGATAACGGTCTGCAGGTGATCATTTAGAGAAAGGTCCGAAACGCCAAATCGAATCAGGTGTGCTACCATAAAACTGGCTTCCGCCAGATCTTCTGAATTCTCAAATTTTTCGGCGATATAAAGCGCCTTTGTAAAATATTTGAATGACTCATTCCCTCTCTCCGACCATAAGTTCAACACCCCCAATCGCATGCATATTCGATAGTCAGATTGCTCATCATTCCCACTCAACTCTTCTTTCTTTTTCCTGATCATCAAATCGAATTCAGGATTAAATAAATACCCAGAAAGCCAGGCCATTACATCCTGTGAAGAAGGGTTTGATGCAATGTATCGGATAAGTGAATCTGATTTTTGAGAGAGACCGTTGGGCAGGTCCAGGGCAAATCCATGGAATGAACTCCAAAGAATGGATATTGCCAAAATAGTGCGTCTCATGATATCTGGTCTAAGCTAGTTACGGAATTCCGAAATTTGAATTACGTAAATTTATTCACCTTATCAAAGGAATAAACCAAATACCATATGACAAACGATCATGATCATCATTTTGGAGACAATCATGATCGCTTTGTTTAGTTTAACCAGCTTTTCTGGATAAGAAATATTGCAGGCCAATCCTGAAGGTATTTAAGTTTAAGGAAACACCGTAGTTATTGGACTCATTCTTTGGATCCCCCTGCTGGCCAAGATCGGTTTGAAGTGTGCTCTGTCTAAACTGGTAAAACAATTGGCCGACAGAAGTCTGAATTGCCCATTTATCTGAAATAAAGTAGGTCAATCCCGGAGAAACGGTCAGACTGGCATTGAATATATTTGATTCAATATCCTGGCCATCGTTATCATTCTTTTCTTTGCCAAAACCAATAGCAGCATCTACAGTGGTGGTTAGGTAAAGTTTATCTGTCAATTGACTGAATTTCCTGTAATATGGATTGATCGCAAACAAATTATTACGAGTGATGAATGTACTGGTCCGTGTACCGTTCGTAAAGCTGAAGCTCTTGTTGGTATTGCTCTGATAGACCAACCCAACTCCAAATAAGGAATTATTCGTCGTAAACCAGCCAACCCGTGGAGCGATGAATATAAAATTGCCACGGTTTTCAAATTCACCTATTCCTCCAAACGTTCGGAAGTCTTCCGTGCGGGAATTCCCCGAAATATTAAAACTACCTTCAAGGAGTGAGTTGCTTTTCTCAAGTTGTGCATGACTAAAATAAAAGGAAAATACAGTGAGCATGGAAATGAGTAATTGTTTCATTTGTTCGGTCATTTAATGGTTTTGTTCGGAGTTGTACACCACGGAAATTGATATTTGCTATATTTTTTTAACATATCAACCTCTCGTCTTTTGATAAAACCCCTATTAATGGTATTGATTACCATTTTGGAGTGATTTTCACTCTGTTCATGTATACCAATTGCAACTTAGGTGCCAATATGATTTTAGCGCTATGTTAGGACCTTATTTACATGCCATTTTCTTGTAACACTAAATCCGTTTTAGCCATCCTGCATCCCGATTCAGTAACAAAAGCCAACAACTCACTGACAAAGCATTAATAAAATTAGATTACGATCTATATTTAAGGATGGCTTCAACAATTGCATTAGAACAACCACTTGCTCATGAAAGCACGCTTCGCCAACCAGCGATCGCTTTCGAACGAACACCTACTTATGTTTATGCGTCAGTTTTTGCTTCACTGAGCATCATTATTGGACTAATCTGGGACATATCCTGGCATACCAGCATCGGTAGAGACGGCTTACTTTCTCCCCCTCATCTGGCCATTTACCTGGGGGCGGTCATTGCAGGTGTATTCTCCGGATTCAAAGTATTGAAAATCTCTTTCTGGGGCACTGGTGAAGAAAAAAGTGCATCGGTCAGGTTCTGGGGCATCTTTTATGGTTCGCTTGGAACCATGTTTTGCATCTGGGGGGCTTTTGCCATGCTTACTTCCGCTCCCTTCGACGATTGGTGGCACAATACTTATGGACTAGATGTTCAGATCCTGTCTCCTCCCCATACTGTTTTAGCATTGGGCATTATGTCCATTCAATTAGGTGCAGTAGTCAGCACGCTTTCACAGCAAAATTCTCTGGTAGGTGCATCCAAAGTTCAAAAGTTGTTGTTCATCATTGCATCTGGGTTATTGTTAGTTACACTGTTCACGCTGAGTTCAGAATATCTGGGCCGCCACGACATGCACCATAGCCTATTTTATCAAGTAGCCGCAGGTGTCTTTCCTGTTTATTTAGTAGCCGTAGCCCGGGCTTCCAAACTGAAGTGGGCAGCCACCTGGACCGCAATTGTTTATTCCCTGATGCTTGGAAGCATGGTTTGGATCCTGCCACTATTTCCGGCAGAGCCACTACTGGGTCCAATCCGCAATCATATTTCTACTTATCAGGCATTTGAATTTCCCCTGCTATTGATCGCACCTTGCTTATTCATCGATCTGGTCCTGAACAAATTTGGTCACATCAATAAGTGGGCTCTAGCTGCGATGTTGTCTGTTACTTTCACTTTATTACTCTTGGCTGTGCAATGGCCTTTCGGCACCTTTCTCATGTCAGAAGGTGCCAGAAACTGGTTCTTTGGAACAGAATCCTGGTATTTCGGGAGCAGTCCCGATTGGCAGTATCGTTTTGATTTCATGCCCTGGCGCCTACATTCAGGCCTGGACCTGGTCAAGGGAATCGCCATTGCGTGTGTCGTAGGCTTGTTCTCAGCCCGAGTCGGATTGGTTTGGGGTAAATGGATGACTAAGGTGCAGCGATAGGGATTTATTAATTATCGCACCTGAATCAGGTCTACTACTTTTAGAAAGGGTGACTACCGTGATGTTTTATCATGAAGTGGCCATCCGATAAAAACATTTAAAACTCATTGGAAAATACTTCCTGCGTCTCAAAGTCAATTATAGTGAGCAACATTATATCGTATAAAAAGTCCTTTCTGCTGTTTCTGTCGATCTTATTTCTAGGTCTTCCAATCACGCAAAGTCATGTAGGAAGCCCTGGAGTAGTCTTTGAAGGAACTGCAGGACCTTATTCTATCCTGGTCAGCGTGAACCCTCCTGACGTAATTCCTGGCATTGCCGAAATCTCTATCTACGCATCCGATCCTGATATCACCAATATCCAGGTCAAACCTATCTATTGGGGTGTAGGTGATGAAGGCTCTCCCAAATCTGATCCCATGAATCCGGTTCCGGGAGTACCTGGACAATTTGAGGGCATCGTTTGGTTCATGAGTAGTGGCACAGCCAGTATCGCTGTGTACGTAGATGGCGAGAAAGGAAGCGGAGAAGCCGTAGTTCCGATCATGGCCTCAGCTACCGCACAGAAAGAAATGGATGCCAGCCTCGGATGGACATTAGCTGGGTTAGGAATTTTCCTGGTAATCTTAATGGTCACCATCATAAGTTCGTCTGTAGGATTGGGGATTGTTGAACCCGGCCAGGAAGGTGAAAACCTGAAAAGAAAGAAATTGATCGGAGGCATCGTGGCTACAGCATTTATGGTCCTGATCTTGTATGGAGGTAAGAGCTGGTGGGACAGTGAAAGTGCTTCCTATAAAAGATGGATGTATCGACCTCCGCTGGCCAACACGTGGATAGAGCAAGAAAATGGTAGCAGGATCATGACATTTCAGGTCGACAGCTTATCGATCAAAAACCGGAACCGACTACCAATGAAATATATGGTACCGGATCATGGCAAACTGATGCACATGTTCATCATCAAAGAAGGCACGCTCGATGTATTTGCACACTTGCATCCTAAGCGAGTAGATCCATTGACCTTCAAGGTCGAATTACCAGAAGTTCCTGAAGGAAGATATTATGTCTTTGGGGATATCGTTCGAAGAAATGGCTACACAGAAACGATTTCTGACACGCTGGATATTCCTGCCTTGATTGCCGAGGAACCGATCACACAGGACAGCACCTGGTATGATCCAGATGATACTTATATTGTGTCTACTGCTGTAGATCAGGAAGCGGATGACAACCTTCCTTCAGACATATTGATTTGCGGTAAGCCCGGTGTGGAAACACCTCTGCTAGATGGTTCAACAGCCGTTTTCGAATATCAGCCGAATCAGTCGTTTATTGCTGGGAAAGTGTATCCGCTCACTTTCGCCATCAATGATCCGGAAGGCAATCCGGCAGAATTGGAACCATACATGGGTATGATGGGGCACGCCGTGGTTTTCCGTAAAGAAGGTGGTGTTTATGTGCATTTGCACCCGGTAGGCAATTATTCGATGGCCTCCCAGCAGATCATCGAAGACCGCATTGCCGAAGACACGCCCAATCCAGTGATCGGACAAGAAGCAGATGTCTTTTATGACAGTGTTAATCAAGTGGTTACACAGTTAGCACTGCTTAGCGAAGCAGAACGCACGGATATCCTGATGCAAGGCATGGAGCACACGGGTCTAGGAGAACATGAAGAACATGGTGCTACCGTTACTTTCCCCTATGCATTTCCACAGGAAGGCGATTATCGGATCTGGATTCAAATGAAAAGAAATGGTAAAGTCCTGAACAGCAGCTTCGATGCGAAGGTGGTGTTGTAAGTAATTGGTTGAAACTAAACACGCTTTCGAATTTTAAAACAGAAGCTTTAACGCGTTCGGAAACGCGACAATTCAGGTGTCCTCGTTAGTAAAACGAGGACAAGCAGAAGTCCGTTTTCATGGGATTGTTTGCGAATTCCCATTCATAAACGGTCATTGATCGAAAACAAGCCTCAGGTCAAATAGATATATGCTATCTCGCATCACATTGAAAACGATGTATGGAGAAGCATTCGAAAATGTCAGAATCTGAAAACTATCTATTCGTACGACAATTATTTCTACCTCTAGTAATGGCGGCGATGGTCCTGTTGACGAATTGTTCTTCGGGAGATGAGCCTATTATTGAAAAAGCAGATATCCCGGATCTTCCAACAACTCCTTATGGAATAGCAAGTGCAGACATCCTTTTTCAAGGACAACCCATTTCCTTCAAGGGCGTCAATGCTTTGCAAACTTTTGGCCTGGACGATTCTGACCTGATGGATCAATGGAACATCGAGATCGTAAGAGAATTCATCGGAAATCTTCGAGAACAGCCCATCGAAGGTGGAGCGATCCAGGCTTCCGATGGTGCCTGGTATCATCCGTTACAGCAAATCGTGGATCAACATCGAGCCAATGGTAGGGTGACTATTCTTTGTCCATTTGGCTGGGTCGATGAAAATGGAAATCAACAAAAGTTTACAGGTCTTAATCCACGACAACAAGGATTCTATGAAGCTTATTCTACACGTATGAAAGCTATTGCTGAACACTTTGCCGGTCAACACGACGTTTGGCTGGAGGTTTGGAATGAGCCGTATCACTGGAATAATGAAAATGGCTATACTCATGGGCGATGGTTGGCGGACATGGAAGACATGATCGATAACCTGAGATCTGTAGAAGGATTCACCAATATCATTGTGGTACCAGGAAATGAACAAGGGCAATCAGAAGACGCCTTGATTGAAGAAGCCACTAATTTGAAGGCAGGTCGTTATAATTTGTTATTCGATCTACATGCCTACGAAAAGTGGCTGATCAACTCAGATGTTACAAGCATCGGTAATCGGCTTGATGCGATACAAGCCGCTTCTATCCCCATTATTTTCGGAGAAATTGGTGTAGTGAATGTTGGCGACTTAATGGAAGTAGGTGCATTCCTGGAAGTCGCTGATAAAAAGGACATCTCGGTTATGGCTTGGTTATGGAACCGAAATTCTATAGATCGAAATTCACTTTTATCTGACGATGGCCTTCCTAACAACAACAATAATCTCAACTGGGGATTAACTTATCAGGAATATCTTAGGAATTAAGTCAAAGGGGAACGGATCAGAATAACCATCATAAAACTAATCCGTAGTTTGTTTCATTGATAATGACCCAAAAGATCCCTGTCAAATTGTGTAGCTACTCTCGCTACAAAACATTGATCGACCAACACTGTGAGGATGGTCTGCCAAGAGCTTCCATCTCTTTTGAAGAGGATCTGATCAATTTCCTGAAAGAACTACCGACGCATGAGGTTTCAGGGACTACTTCCATCAAATCTTTTGCTATGGACGTATGGCAGGAGAC
Organism: Cytophagales bacterium; assembly: GCA_033344775.1. Lineage (NCBI taxonomy): Bacteria > Pseudomonadati > Bacteroidota > Cytophagia > Cytophagales > Cytophagales bacterium. The sequence continues at coordinate 599,239 of JAWPMT010000001.1, forward strand.
AGAGTTCATGACTCATTCGCATACATCAATGACCTTCAAAAAACCTGACGATGAGCGAATAGAAAGGAGTTTGTTCTGTTTTCAATATGACAAAAATGCATTACCTGTTGCTACCAAACTGGAAGAATTGTACCATGACAGTTGTCAAGTATTGGTGTTGGTCTACCAGCAAAGAGTACGACATGTCATCCATAGAGATACCGAATTGATAGATGCGGCCTATTGGGAAAGAAGGTGGAAGAATAAACAGAAGGTTACAACATTTTCTGATTTTGTCTGTGAATCATTATCCAATGCATCTAGCAACTTTAAAGCCGTTTTGATCGATAAAGTGGAGAGTGAACAAGTGCTCAACAGACCATTTAGGGGCCTATACACGCAGTATGTGAAAGCTGCAAAGAAATACACAGAGGGCCTTCTTGAAGTATCTTTCCTGGAAAAGAGCAATGAAGGATTGAATAAGGAACATCTGGATTATTGGGAATCTAAGCTCCGCCAAGACAGATTGCTTGCAAGTCAATTTATCGGAGATACGAGTAGCATGCCATACAGCCGTAAAGAACTCAAGCAAATCATTCCACGGAGTATTTCATTAGGAAAGCTTCCATTCTGGTTACTCTACCGAAACCTTGATGAAGGACACATCATCGTCACGATGCCTGAGGGTAAGGGAAGTGCTGTATTTTTAGATGTATTGATAAGGACTTTTTTGTCCGTACAGGGAAAGATCAGGAGTGAAACTTATGAATTGAAAAAGACAAT